>NZ_JBPQTP010000028.1:0-63655 GCF_051386395.1 Micromonospora sp. URMC 106 | reverse complement strand
CGCCCTCCCCGGCCCCCGGTGGGCCCCGGGTGTCGGCCAAGCCGATGCCGCCCCGGCGGCCGGCCGCGCCGACCCCTGGCCCGAAGCCCAAGGGCCCGGTGCCCGGTCCGCCGCAGCCCGCGGCGCCGGTCGCCAAGCCGGCGAGTGCCCACGACATCGAGGTGGCGGCCGCCGAGGCGCGTGCCGCCGCGCTGAAGGCTGAGCAGGAGGCCGCGGTCAAGGCCGCGCAGGCCGCCCGCCAGCAGCAGCGGGAGAACGTCCGACGGGAGCCCCCGACCGAGGGCGGTCCCCGTCCGGGTCCGCGTCCCGGCCCGAACGCCGTGCCGCCCCGTCCGGGTTCCCCGGCCGCGGGTCGTCCCGGCGGTCCGCAGCCGGGCCCGGGTGCCCGGCCGGGCGGTCGTCCGCCGGCGCGCGGCGCCGGCAACAACCCGTTCGGCATCCAGGGCGGTCAGCAGCAGCGGCCCCCGGCCGCCAGCGCCGGCGGCCCCCGGCCCAGCCCGGCGGGCATGCCGCCGCGGCCGAGCCCGGCCTCCATGCCGCCGCGGCCCAGCCCGGCCTCCATGCCGAGCCAGCGGCCCACCACCGGTCGCCCCGGCGGTCCCGGTGGCGGGCGTGGCGGCCCCGGTGGCGGCGCGGGCCGTCCCGGTGGCGGTGGCGGTGGCTTCCGCGGCGGTCCCGGTGGCGGTGGCGGCGGCGGTGGCGGTGGCTACCGTGGTGGCCCCGGTGGCGGCGGCGGTGCTCCCGGCGGCGGTTTCCGTCCGGGTGCCCCGGCCGGCGGCGGTGGTCGTCCCGGTGGCGGCGGTCGTGGCCGTGGCGGCGGCGCCGCGGGTGCCTTCGGGCGTCCGGGTGGCCGGCCGACCCGTGGTCGCAAGTCCAAGAAGCAGCGCAGACAGGAGTTCGACAACCTGTCGGCCCCGACCATGAGCTCGGGTGCCCCCCGGGGTCAGGGTCAGGTCATCAGGCTCTCCCGTGGCGCCTCGCTGTCCGACTTCGCCGACAAGATCAACGCCAATCCGGGTTCGCTGGTCCAGGAGATGTTCAACCTGGGCGAGATGGTCACCGCGACCCAGTCGTGCTCCGACGACACCCTGCTGCTGCTGGGTGAGCACCTCGGCTTCGAGGTGCAGATCGTCAGCCCGGAGGACGAGGACCGCGAGCTGCTCGCGCAGTTCAACATCGACCTCGACGCCGAGGTCGCGGAGGACCGCCTGGTCAGCCGTGCGCCGGTGGTGACCGTCATGGGTCACGTCGACCACGGTAAGACCAAGCTGCTCGACGCGATCCGCAAGGCGAACGTCGTGGCCGGCGAGGCGGGTGGCATCACCCAGCACATCGGCGCCTACCAGGTCCACGTCCCGCACGAGGGCGAGGACCGGGCGGTGACCTTCATCGACACCCCGGGTCACGAGGCGTTCACCGCCATGCGTGCCCGTGGTGCCCAGGTGACGGACATCGTGGTGCTGGTGGTGGCGGCCGACGACGGCGTGATGCCGCAGACGATCGAGGCGTTGAACCACGCCAAGGCGGCCGACGTGCCGATCGTGGTCGCGGTCAACAAGGTCGACAAGCCGGAGGCCAACCCGGACAAGGTCCGCCAGCAGCTGACCGAGTACGGGCTGGTCGCCGAGGAGTACGGCGGCGACACGATGTTCGTCAACGTGGCGGCGAAGCCCGGTATCGGCATCGACGACCTGCTCGAGGCGGTCCTGCTGACCGCCGACGCGTCGCTGGAGCTGACCGCTCCGATCGACGGGCCGGCGCAGGGTGTGGCCATCGAGGCGCACCTGGACAAGGGCCGCGGCGCGGTGGCGACGGTGCTGGTGCAGAAGGGCACCCTGCGGGCGGGCGACTCGATCGTCGCCGGCGGGGCGCACGGCCGGGTCCGGGCGATGCTCGACGAGAACGGCAACCAGGTCGCCGAGGCGGGTCCGGCCCGTCCGGTCCTGGTGCTCGGTCTGACCGCGGTGCCGGGTGCGGGTGACACCTTCCTGGCGGCCGAGGACGACCGCACGGTGCGCCAGATCGCCGAGCAGCGGCAGGCGCGGCGGCGGGCGGCGGCGTTCGCCAACTCCCGTGGCCGGGCCACCCTCGAGACGCTCATGGAGCAGCTCAAGGAGGGCGAGAAGACCTCGCTCAACCTGGTGCTCAAGGGCGACGTCTCCGGCTCCGTGGAGGCCCTCGAGGACGCGCTGTTCAACCTCGACATCCCGGAGGAGGTCCAGCTCAGGATCATCCACCGGGGCGTGGGCGCGATCACCGAGAGCGACGTCATGCTCGCGAGCGCCTCGTCCGAGGCGGTCACGATCATCGGCTTCAACGTGCGGGCCGCCAACAAGGTCCGCGAGATGGCCGACCGCGAGGGCGTGGAGATCCGGTACTACACCGTCATCTACCAGGCCATCGAGGAGATCGACGCCGCGCTCAAGGGGCTGCTCAAGCCGGAGTACGAGGAGGTCGAGCTGGGCACCGCGGAGATCCGCGACGTCTTCCGCTCGTCCAAGATCGGCAACATCTCCGGTTGCATCGTCCGGTCGGGCATCATCCGGCGCAACGCCAAGGCGCGCCTGCTGCGGGACGGGTCGGTGGTGGCGGACAACCTCACCATCAGCTCGCTCAAGCGGTTCAAGGACGACGCCACGGAGGTGCGCGAGGGCTTCGAGTGTGGTCTGACCCTGGGTGGTTACAACAACGTCCAGGTCGGCGACATCATCGAGACCTTCGAGATGCGGGAGAAGGCTCGCGCCTGATCCGGTGAACCACTGATCGAGGGGTTTACGCCGAAAGGCGTAAACCCCTTGATCATGTGGGGGGCCGGCCGGGTATCGTCCGGGGCGATGTTCACCGGAACTGCGGTCTTCGACCTGCTGCTGCCGGGCGACTCCCGGTCGCTCAAAGCCAAGAGATCATACGTACGTCCGATCGTGGCGGCGCTGCGCCGCTTCGAGGTCTCGGCCGCCGAGGTCGGGGCGCTCGACCTGCACGGTCGGGCGGAGATTGCCGTGGCCGTGGTGGCCGCCGAGGCGTCCCACGTGCGCGAGGTGCTGGACTCCTGCGAGCGCCTGGTGGCCGGCCGGCCGGAGACCGAGTTGCTCTCGGTGCGCCGGCGGCTCTACGGCGAGGAGGACTGACCGGGCGACGCGCGGGACGTGGCGACGGACCCCGTCCCGCACGCCCGCGTCCCGGACGTCCCGACGCGGCCGGCGGCGCGGTCGCGCGCGTCCGGCGGGTGGTGACGTCGCCGGTCGGCGAGGGTACGCCGGGGGCTGTCGTGACCGGGCCGGCGCATGCCGGCGGCGCGCGGCGGCAGTTGCCGCGCGGGTAGTGTTCGAGATGTTGGCCGGTCGGCTCCGGGGCGCTCCGCGTCATCGGTGACGGCTGGGAGCAGGACGCCGTGGAGGTGGCGATATGTCGGATCCGGCCAAGGTACGCCGGCACGCGGAGCGGGTGCGTGAACTGGTCGCGTCGGTGGTGCGGAGCCAGATCAAGGACCCCCGGCTCGGCATGATCACCATCACCGACGCCCGGATCACCGCCGACCTGCGCGACGCGACCGTCTTCTACACGGTGCTCGGCGACGCGGCGGCCCAGTCCGGCACCGCCGCGGCGCTGGAGAGCGCCAAGGGCATGCTGCGCAGCACGGTCGGCAAGGCCCTGGGGCTGCGGCACTCGCCGACCCTGACCTTCGTCCTCGACGACGTGCAGGACCAGGTCAAGCACATCGACGACCTGCTCGCCCAGGCCCGCAGCGCCGACGCCGAGGTGCAGCGGCTCGCCGCCAGGGCCGAGTACGCGGGCGAGCCCCAGCCGTACCGGCTGGACGAGGACGCCGACGACGAGGCGCACGACGAGGACGAGGACGAGGACGAGACCCCGCCCCGGGGCGGGGACCGGCGGTGACCGAGCCCGCCGGCGGGCCGGCCGGTGGCGCCCTCGCGGAGGCGACGCCACCGGCCGAATGCGGCCCGGCCGAGGCGGACTGGGCGGCTGCCGTCGCGGCGGTGCGGGCCCTGCCGTCGGACGGGCGGGTGCTGTTGATCTGTCACGTCAACCCGGACGGGGACGCGCTGGGCAGCATGCTCGGCTTCGGGCTGGGGCTGCGTCGGCTGGGCGTACGCCGGATGCAGGCGACCTTCCCCGGCCCGCCGGAGGTGCCCGAGCCGTTCCGCGAACTGCCCGGGCTCGACCTGCTGGTGCCGGCGACCGAGGCATATCCGGACCCGGACCTGGTGATCTGCTTCGACGCGGCCAGCGAGTCCCGGCTCGGTGAGCTGGTCGACCGGCTGGACACCGCCGGTGGCGCGCTCGTACTCGACCACCACGCGTCGAACACCCGCTTCGGTCGGGTCAACCTGGTGGACCCGCACGCGGCGGCCACCTCCGTGGTCGCCGAGGGGCTCCTCGCCCGGCTCGGCGTCGCGCTGGACGCGGCGATCGCGGAGTGCCTCTACGTCGCCCTGAGCACGGACACCGGCTCGTTCCGGTTCGAGGCGACCACCCCGGCCGTGCACCAGCTCGCGGCGCGCCTGCTCGCCACCGGCATCCGCCCCGGCGACATCTCCCGGCGGATCTTCGACACCCGGCCGTTCGGCGCCGTGCGTCTCTTCGGCGAGGTGCTCGGCCGCGCGTGCCTGGAGCCGGCCGCGGCCGCCGGGCACGGCCTGGTCTGGACGTACGCCACCCAGGACGACCTGGCCCGGCACGACCAGCGGGCGTACGTGCTGGAGGCGCTGATCGACTCGGTCCGGTGCACCGCGGAGGCCGACGTGAGCTGCGTGGTCAAGCAGACCGCGACCGGCGACTGGGCGGTGTCCATGCGCAGCAAGGGCGCGGTGGACGTCAGCCGGGTGGCGGTCGCGCTGGGCGGCGGCGGGCACCGCTTCGCCGCCGGCTTCACCGGGCGCGGGACCGTCGACGAGGTCGTCGGCCGGATCCGCGCGGAGCTCGACGGCGCGCTGACGGAGCCCGGCCGGCGCTGAGCCGGCCCCCGGCGACCGAAGATCAGGGTCAGCTCCGGGGAGTGTCCGTCTTCCGGGGCCCGGCGAGTACGGGGAGAATCGCGGGATGGAGCAGCCCCACGAGCTCACCGTCGAGGCGCCCCGCGCCTGGGACCGTCCCGTCGTCACCGTGCCGGTGCTCGTCTGCCTCTCGCTGGTCGGCGGCCGGTTCGCGTCGTTCTCGACGGAGGCCAACCTCTGGACCGTCGGCACCGGCGGCGTACTCATCTGGCTGGGCCTGAGCAACCGGGTGCCCCGGCGACCCGCCCCGCGCCGGCTCGGCGCCCCGGCGGCCTGGTGGGCCCTGCCGGTGGTGGTCTTCGGGGTCTTCGAGGGGGCCACGTTCGTGCTGGCGGTGGGGGACGACTTCCCCACCTTCTCCCGGCTGGCCGATCCGCTGCTGGAGGACCGGCTGGTCCGCTCGGCGGCCTGGCTGGCCTGGCTGTCGGCGTTCTGGGGGTTGGTGCGGCGATGATGCGGGCGTTGGCGATCGGCGGCTTCCTGGCGGCCCTGGTGCTCTTCGCCGCCGTCGAGTGGGCGGCCCGGCGCGAGGGCTCCCGGATCCCGACCCTCGGCGAGGTCTGCGCGTACGTGATGCGCTACGAGGTGGGCTCGGTGCCGGTCGGCCGGATCGGGCTCTTCGGCTTCTGGTGGTGGCTCGGCTGGCACTTCCTGGCCCGCTGATCGCCGCCCCGCGCATCCCCCGTCTCGCGGGCCTCCCCGGCCCGAGCGGCCAACGTGAGTCCAGATCGCGGGAACCGTGGGCAGCATGTGGACCTGAACGATAGCTTGGGAATCGGCCGGCGTCGTGTGGCGGCGCTGGCCGTGGGCGGTGCGGCCACACCCGGCAACACCTCCCTCCAGGGTCGATCGACCCGGGCTCACGCTGCCCACCAGCCGCTCCGGTGACCCCGGACCGCTGCCGGGCGCTCAGCACGCCGCCCGTGCGGGCCGCCGTCGAGTCGGTGGCCCACGCCCTGGAAGGGGACCACCATGCCGAACAAGCCCAAGCCCGAGACCACCGACGAGGCCCGCGAGCAGATGCGCCGCGCGCTGCAGACGTCGATGGACACCCGTCAGTGACCCAGGCCGCCCGGCGGTGACGCGGCCGGCGTCCCACGCCGACAGCGTCACCGCCCGCCTGGCCCGAGTGGGTGTCGCCCCGACTGGGGTTTCACGCCCGTAGCGTCGCCGCCCGCGCGGCAATGAGCCGGCATCGCGCCCCGGAGCGGGGTTACGCCGACAGCGTCGCCGCCCGGCCGGCCGGCGTCGGGCCTCGGGTGGCGGCCCTGCGCCCGAGCCGCCACCTTCCTGCGCTCCGGTCCCTGGTGACGGCCGACCCGGGCGTCGGCAGGAGTCCCTCTCCCGCGCGACCGCGCGCGCCGGCTCGACCGCGCGCTGATCCATCCGACCGGCACCACGCGTAGCCCGGCCGCCCCCACTGACGACACCACGTAGCCGGCGGCGACCCGTCGAACTGGACGGCGAACCGCCTCGAACGGCCTGACGGTCGGAAATCGCCACCGTCCTGCCGATCTTGGTACCCAACGGCCCCACCAGGGGCACTTTCCTGCCAAGATCCGCCAGCCGCCAGCCGCCAGCCGCCAGCCGCCAGCCGCCAGCCGCCCGGCATGGGTTGGGCGCGCGTCGCCGGGCTGGCCGCCGGTGTCTGCCCGGGTTGAGTCGTCTGCGACATCAGTTCCACAGCGTCGACGGGTGCGACCCGTTGTCGGAAGTCATTCGCGGCGGTCGCGGTGCGGTAAGCGGTCACTCATCTTGCGATCCTTACGCTGGGCGTGCCATGATCGGCGGCGATGAGTCAGTCCACCGTTTCCGATTCCCGGGCCGCCGCCCCCCGCCGGATCGCCGCGCTCGCCCTGCCGGCGCTCGTGGTGCTGGCCGCCGAACCGCTCTACGTGCTCGTGGACACGGCGGTGGTGGGGCACCTCGGCCGGGTGCCGCTGGCCGCCCTCGCCGTCGGCGGGACGGTGCTGACGCTCGTCGCCTGGCTCGGCACCGTGGTCGCGTACGGCACCACAGGACGGTCGGCCCGACGCTTCGGGGCCGGCGACCGCGCGTCGGCCGTCGCCGAGGGCGTGCAGTCCTCGTGGCTGGCCCTCGGGGTGGGCGTGCTGGTCGCGGTCGGCATGCAGGTGGGCGGTGGGGCGCTGGCGCGTACGCTCGCCGGCGGGCCGGGCGAGGTGGCCGACGCCGCCGCGCAGTGGCTGCGGGTCGCGGCGCTCGGCGCCCCGGGCCTGCTGCTCGCCGCCGCCGGCAACGGCTGGCTGCGCGGCGTGCAGGACACCCGTCGCCCGCTGGCGTTCGTGCTCGGCCCGAACCTGCTCTCCGCCGTGCTCTGCCCCCTGCTGGTCTACCCGGCCGGGCTGGGCCTGGTCGGCTCCGCGGTGGCCAACGCGGTCGCCCAGACCGTGTCCGGCCTGCTCTTCGCCGGTGCGCTGGTCGCCGAGCGGGTGTCGCTGCGGCCCCGGCCGCGGCTGATCGGGCAGCAACTGGTGCTCAGCCGGGACCTGCTGATCCGTGGCGTCGCGTTCCAGGCCAGCTTCCTCTCCGCCACCGCCGTGGCCGCGCGCTTCGGCGCCGCCGCCGTGGGCGCCCACCAGATCGCCCTGCAACTGTGGTTCTTCACCGCGCTGGTGCTCGACGCGCTCGCCATCGCCGCCCAGTCGCTGATCGGCGCCGCGCTCGGCGCCGGCGACGACGCCGGGGCGCGGGCCCTCGCCCGCCGGATCGGGCTGCTCGGTGGCGCCTGCGGCGTGGCGTTCGCCGTGCTCATCGCCGCCGGCGCCGGCGTGGTCCCCGGCTTGTTCAGCTCCGATCCGCAGGTACGCGACCAGGCGATGCTCGCCTGGCCGTGGTTCGTGGCGATGCAGCCGCTGGCCGGCGTCGTGTTCGCCCTCGACGGCGTGCTGATCGGCGCCGGGGACGTCCGCTACCTGCGCAACCTGACCATCGTGGCCGCCCTCGGCGGCTTCCTGCCCGCCATCTGGCTGGCGTATGGGCTCGACCTCGGCCTCGGCGGCATCTGGGCCGGGCTCACGCTGTTCGTCGTGATCCGGTTGGTCGCCCTGCTGCTGCGGCTGCGCTCCGGGGCCTGGGCCGTGGTCGGCGCGGTGCGCTGACCGTCCGGCCCCGGTGCGCGTGCCCGCCGCGCCGGCCGTTCACCCGACCCCGTACGGCGGCGGCGGGGCGCCCGACCCGGTCTGGCAGGCTTTGGTGTCGTGAGCGCAGACGGTCTGATCGTGGTCGACAAGCCCGGCGGCATGACGTCGCACGACGTGGTGGCGCGGATCCGCCGGTTGGCGCGGACCCGCCGGGTGGGACACGGCGGCACCCTCGACCCGATGGCCACCGGCGTGCTGGTGATCGGGGTCGGGCGGGCCACCCGCCTGCTCACGTACGTGATCGGCGCGCACAAGAGCTACACGGCCACCGTCCGGCTCGGGCAGGCCACCGTCACCGACGACGCGGAGGGTGACGTGATCGCCACCACCCCGGCCGGGCAGGTCACCGACGAGTCGATCCGGGCGGCCCTGGCCGCGCTGACCGGCGACATCGACCAGGTGCCGAGCGCGGTCAGCGCCATCAAGATCGACGGGCGGCGGGCGTACAAGCGGGTCCGCGAGGGGGAGAGCGTCGAGCTGCCCGCCCGCCGGGTCACCGTCTCCCGGCTGGATCTGCTCGCCGTGCGCCGGGACCAGCCCGACGTGGTCGACGTGGACATCGACGTGACCTGCTCCTCCGGCACGTACATCCGGGCCATCGCCCGGGACGCGGGCCTGGCGCTCGGGGTGGGCGGGCACCTGACGGCGCTGCGCCGTACCGCCGTCGGCAACTTCGCCCTCGCGGAGGCCGCCACCCTCGACGAGCTGGAGGGGCGCGCCCCCGAGGTGGTGAACCTGCCGCTGGCCGCGGCGGCCGACCGGTTCTTTCCGCGGCGCGACGCGGGCGTCGACGAGGCGAGGGTGCTCTCCCACGGCGGGCCGCTGGACCCGGCCGGGATCCCCGGGCCCTACGCGGTCTTCGGCCCCGACGGCGGGCTGATCGCTATCGTCAGCGAGCGGGACGGCCGGGCCCGCGCGGAGATCGTGCTCGCCCCCGCCTGACGGCGGGGCGGGTCGTGGGACCGGCGGCCGGCTCGGCCCGCCGGAGAGGCAGGGAAGGAGCGCAATGCAGCGGTGGCGGGGGTACGACGCGGCGCCCGGTGGCTGGGGGCGGTCGGTCGTCACCATCGGCGTCTTCGACGGCGTACACAAGGGGCACCAGGCGACCATCGGGCACGCCGTGGCCCGGGCCCGGGAGCTGGGCGTGCAGTCGGTGGTGGTGACCTTCGACCCGCACCCGGCCGAGGTGGTCCGGCCCGGCTCGCACCCGGCGGTGCTCACCGAGCCCGCCCGCAAGGCCGAGCTGATCGAGGCGCTCGGCGTGGACGTGCTGTGCGTGGTGCCGTTCACCCCGGAGTTCTCCCGGCTGCCCGCCGAGGCGTTCGTGCACGACGTCCTGGTCGAGCACCTGCACGCCGCCCTGGTGGTGGTGGGGGACAACTTCCGCTTCGGGCACAAGGCCGCCGGCGACGTGGCGCTGCTGGAGCGGCTGGGCCGCACCTTCGGCTTCGGCGTCGAGGGGGCGCCGCTGGTCGCCGAGGCGGGCACGGTCTTCTCCTCCACGTACATCCGCTCCTGCGTCGACGCGGGGGACGTCGGGGCCGCCGCCGCCGCGCTCGGCCGCCCGCACCGGCTGGAGGGCGTGGTGGTCCGCGGCGACCAGCGCGGCCGCGAGCTGGGCTTCCCCACCGCCAACCTGCTCTGCCACCGGTACGCGGCGGTGCCCGCCGACGGCGTCTACGCGGCCCGGCTGGTGCGCCGGGGCCACACCGAACCGCTGGCGGCGGCGGTGTCGGTCGGCACCAACCCGACCTTCTCCGGCCGGGAGCGGCGGGTGGAGGCGTACGTGCTGGACTTCTCCGGCGACCTCTACGGCGAGCGGCTGGCGCTGGACTTCGTGGCGCACCTGCGCGGGCAGATCCGCTACGACGCGATCGAGCCGCTGATCGCCCAGATCGAGCAGGACGTGGAACGCACCCGGCGGGCCCTCGGCTGACCCGCGTCGCGGCCCTTGACCGGCCGCCGCCCGGCCGTGCTGGTAGTCTGGCGGGGACGTCGGCTGACCGACGTGGGGCCTCGCGTGCCTGCACGACGCCGCGGGTGCGAGGTACCGGTCCGTTTCCGGTCTCCTGACCGATCCGACGGACACCATCGAACAACCCACGAAACAGGGAGAACATGGCGCTCGACCAGGAAGCCAAGGCAAAGATCCGCGCGGAGTACGCGACCGCCGAGGGCGACACCGGTTCGCCGGAGGTGCAGGTCGCGGTCCTCACCAAGCGGATCGCCGAGCTCACCGAGCACCTGAAGGTGCACAAGCACGACCACCACAGCCGCCGCGGGCTGCTGCTGCTGGTCGGCCGTCGCCGTCGGCTGCTCAACTACGTCCAGAAGAAGGACATCAACCGCTACCGGTCGCTCATCGAGCGGCTCGGTCTGCGCCGGTGACGTGACGGGGGAGTGGCCTGCGGCCGCTCCCCCGTTCCGGTACCACTGAAGAAACGGGCCGTGCGACCACCCGACAGGGAGCCGGTCAGCGTACCGGTCTCCGGTAGTGGCCCCCGGGTAACCCGGCATCTCGCCGGCCACCCGGGCGCTTCGATCGAAGACCGGCCGTCTGAGCAGCTCCCCGCGTCGTGGGCCCCCGATGCGAAGGAGCACGACAGCACCATGACCGAGACCAACCTCGGCACCGAATCCCGTACCGCCGTGATCGACAACGGGTCCTTCGGCACCCGTGAGATCACCTTCTCCACCGGCCGCCTGGCCCGCCAGGCCGCCGGCTCCGTCATCGCCCAGCTCGGCGAGACGGTCGTCCTCTCCGCCACCACCGCCGGCAAGCAGCCGAAGGAGCAGTTCGACTTCTTCCCGCTGACCGTCGACGTCGAGGAGCGGATGTACGCCGCGGGCCGGATCCCCGGCTCGTTCTTCCGCCGCGAGGGCCGCCCCAGCGAGGACGCGATCCTCACCTGTCGGCTGATCGACCGGCCGCTGCGCCCGTCGTTCGTCAAGGGCCTGCGCAACGAGGTCCAGGTCGTCGAGACCATCCTCGCGCTCGACCCGCAGCACCCCTACGACGTGGTGGCGATCAACGCCGCGTCGATGTCGACCAAGCTGTCCGGCCTGCCGTTCTCCGGCCCGATCGGGGCGACCCGGATGGCGCACGTCGACGGCCAGTGGGTCGCCTTCCCGACCCTGGAGGAGCTGTCCCGGGCCACCTTCGACATGGTGGTGGCCGGTCGCGCCCTGGCCGACGGCGACGTCGCGATCATGATGGTCGAGGCCGAGGCCACCGAGCACACCGTGGCGCTGGTCGCCGGCGGCGCCCCCGCCCCGACCGAGGAGGTCGTGGCGAGCGGCCTGGAGGCCGCCAAGCCGGCCATCCGCGAGCTGTGCCGGGCCCAGAGCGAGCTGGCCGAGGTGGCCGCCAAGCCGGTCGCCGAGTTCCCGGTCTTCCTCGACTACCAGGACGACGCGTACGACGCGGTGGCCGACCTGGTCCGCGCCGAGGTGGCCGAGGCCCTGAAGATCGCCGGCAAGGCCGACCGCGAGGAGGCCCTGGACCGGGTGAAGGCCAAGGTCGCCGAGGAGCTCGGCCCGCGCTTCGAGGGCCGGGAGAAGGAGCTCAGCGCCGCCTTCCGGTCGCTGACCAAGTCCGAGGTGCGCAACCGGGTGCTGCGCGAGCAGGTCCGCATCGACGGCCGCGGCCCGCGCGACATCCGTCCGCTGACCGCCGAGGTCGGCGTGCTGCCGCGCGTGCACGGCTCGGCGCTGTTCGAGCGGGGCGAGACGCAGATCCTGGGCGTCACCACGCTGAACATGCTGCGCATGGAGCAGTCGCTGGACACCCTCTCCCCGGAGAAGTCCAAGCGCTACATGCACAACTACAACTTCCCGCCGTACTCGACCGGTGAGACCGGCCGGGTCGGCTCGCCGAAGCGGCGCGAGATCGGCCACGGCGCGCTCGCCGAGCGGGCGCTGATCCCGGTGCTGCCGACGCGTGAGGAGTTCCCGTACGCCATCCGGCAGGTCTCCGAGGCGCTCGGCTCCAACGGCTCCACCTCGATGGGCTCGGTCTGCGCCTCCACGCTGGGCCTGCTCAGCGCCGGTGTGCCGCTGAAGGCGCCGGTCGCCGGCATCGCCATGGGCCTCATCTCCGACGAGGTCGACGGCAAGACCCAGTACGTGACGCTGACCGACATCCTCGGCGCCGAGGACGCGTTCGGTGACATGGACTTCAAGGTCGCCGGCACCCGGGACTTCGTCACCGCGCTGCAGCTCGACACCAAGCTCGACGGCATCCCGTCGGACGTGCTGGCCGCCGCGCTCCAGCAGGCGCACGAGGCCCGGCAGACCATCCTCGACGTGATGCAGCGGGCGATCGAGGCCCCGGCCGAGATGTCGGACTACGCGCCGCGCGTCACCACGGTCAAGATCCCGGTCGACAAGATCGGCATGGTGATCGGCCCGAAGGGCCAGACCATCAACGCCATCCAGGACGAGACCGGCGCCGAGATCTCCATCGAGGACGACGGCACGATCTACGTCGGCGCGACCAACGGGCCGTCGGCCCAGGCCGCCGTCGAGCGGATCAACGCGATCGCCAACCCGACGCTGCCGAAGGTCGGGGACAAGTTCCTCGGCACGGTGGTCAAGACGGCCGCGTTCGGCGCGTTCGTCTCGCTGCTGCCGGGCCGCGACGGCCTGCTGCACATCTCGAAGGTGGGCGACGGCAAGCGGGTCGAGAAGGTCGAGGACTTCCTCAACGTCGGCGACAAGGTCGAGGTCGAGATCGCGGACATCGACGCCCGCGGGAAGATCTACCTGGACAAGGTCCGCCCGGAGGGCGCCGAGGCGCCCGCCGCGGGCGAGGCCGCCGGTGGCGAGCGTCCGGCCAGCCGGGACCGGGGCGACCGGGGCCCGCGCGACCGCGGTGACCGCGAGCGCGGCGGCGACCGGGGCGCCCGTGGTCCGGGCGGCGGCGAGCGCGGCCAGGGCGGCGGCGAGGGTGGTGGCGAGGGCGGCGAGCGTCCGCGCCGCCGGACCCGGCACAGCTGACGCACCGCACCGATCGCACCACCCACCCCTCGTCGATCTGGGAGCAACACGTGAGTCGGGCCGCCTCCGCGCCGTTTCCGCCGGATCGACGGGGGGTGGCGTCGTCCCCGGGCTCCCCGGGGGCGTCCTTCCGGGGCGGCGGGGCGGCCCGCTCCGGCGGCGCCTCCCGGGCGGTGACCCGGACGATCAGCGACGATCCGCTGGGCGGCACGGTACGCCGTACCGTGCTGCCCAGCGGCCTGCGCGTGCTCACCGAGGCGATCCCGGCGATGCGCAGCGTGTCGTTCGGCATCTGGGTCGCGGTGGGCTCCCGGGACGAGACCGGTCCGCAGGCCGGCGCCGCGCACTTCCTGGAGCACCTGCTGTTCAAGGGCACCAACAAGCGCAGCGCGCTCGACATCTCCTCGGAGATCGAGGCGGTGGGCGGTGAGACCAACGCCTTCACCACCAAGGAATACACCTGTTACTACGCCCGCGTGCTGGACGAGGACCTGCCGCTGGCCATCGACGTGATGTGCGACCTCGTCGCCGACTCGGTGCTGAACCCGGCCGACGTGGAGACCGAGCGGGGCGTGATCCTCGAAGAGATCGCCATGCACGACGACGAGCCCGGCGACGAGGTGCACGACCTCTTCGCCCGGGCGGTCTACGGCGACCACCCCCTGGGCCGGCTGATCTCCGGCACCGAGGAGACGGTCACCCCGATGACCCGGCGGCAGATCCAGGGCTTCTACCGCCGCCGCTACACCGCCCCGCAGATCGTCATCGCCGCCGCCGGCAACCTGGACCACACCGCCGTCGTCAAGCTGGTCCGCCAGGCGCTGCGCGGCACCCCGCTGGACACCGACCCCGCGACGCCGGCGCCGCACCGGTCGGCCACCCCGGCGGTACGCACGAAGCCCGCCACCACCCTGGTGGAGCCGAAGGAGACCGAGCAGGCGCACGTCATCCTCGGCTGCCCCGGCATCGACCGGCTCGACGGGCGCCGCTTCGCCCTCGGCGTGCTCAACAACGTCCTCGGCGGCGGCATGTCGAGCCGGCTGTTCCAGGAGATCCGCGAGCAGCGCGGCCTCGCCTACTCGGTCTACTCCTACGCCAGCCAGTACGCCGACAGCGGCCTCTTCGCCGTCTACGCCGGCTGCGCGCCGGGCAAGGTCGACGAGGTGCTGGAGCTGACCCGGGCGGAGCTGGCCCGGGTGGCCGCCGACGGGCTGACCGAGGCCGAGGTGGCCCGGGGCAAGGGGATGAGCAAGGGCTCCTTCGTGCTGGGCCTGGAGGACACGGGCTCGCGGATGAGCCGGCTGGCCAAGGGCGAGCTGCTCTACGGCGACCTGATGCCGGTCGACGAGCTGCTCAGCCGGGTCGACGCGGTCACCGTGGCCGACGTGAACACCCTGGCCGCCGAGCTGCTGAGCCGGCCGATGTCGCTGGCCGTGGTCGGCCCGTTCGGCAAGGACGACTTCTCCGCCCGCTGACCGCCCGCCGGGCACCCGGCCCGACGGCCGCCCGCGCGGCACCGGCTCCCGGACGTTCCACGACTCCGGCCCGCCCCGGACCATGTCCCGTGCGCCCGCGGCGTCGGGGCGCACACCGCCGAGGGGCGGGGGCGCACCACCGCCGAGGGGGCGGCGGTGACCCGTGCGGGGGCGACCCCGGGACGTGCCGGTCCGGCGGGGTGCGGGCGCCCCGATTGGGATAGGTTGTGCCCCGTGACTGACGAGCAGGAGAAGAGCGCGGCCGAGCCGATCCGGGTCGGTGTGCTGGGTGCCCGGGGCCGGATGGGCGTCGAGGTGTGCAAGGCCGTGGACGCCGCCGCCGACATGGAACTGGTGGCCATGGTCGACCAGGGCGACTGGCTGTTCAACGCCTCAGACGCCGGGGCCGAGGTGGTCGTCGACTTCACCACCCCGGACGTCGTCATGGACAACCTGCACTGGTGCATCGACCAGGGCATCAGCGCGGTCGTCGGCACCACCGGCTTCACCGAGCAGCGGTTGGAGCGGGTGCGCGGCTGGCTGGCCCGCAAGCCCGGGGTGGGTGTGGTGATCGCCCCCAACTTCGGCATCGGCGCGGTGCTGATGATGCAGTTCGCCGCCCGCGCGGCCCGGCACTTCGAGTCGGTCGAGATCGTCGAGCAGCACCACCCCCGCAAGCTGGACGCGCCCAGCGGCACCGCCACGCACACCGCGCGGCTGATCGCCGCGGCCCGCGCCGAGGCCGGGCTCGCCCCGGCGCCGGACGCCACCAAGGACGAGGTCGCCGGTGCCCGGGGCGCCGACATCGAGGGGGTACGCGTGCACGCCGTGCGCGCCACCGGCCTCGTCGCCCACCAGGAGGTGCTCTTCGGCACCGTCGGCGAGACGCTGACCATCCGGCACGACTCGTACGACCGGGCGTCGTTCATGCCCGGCGTGCTGCTGGCCGTCCGCGCGGTCCGCACCCGGCCCGGGCTGACGGTCGGCCTGGACGCCCTGCTCGACTGACGGAGGAATGCCGTCGCGCGCGTGCCGGACGCCCTCTAGGCTGCCCGGATGATCGATTCTGGACACCTCGACCGGGCGGGCCGCCGGGTCACCCTGCGCCCGGTGGACGACGACAACTGGCGAGCCGTGGCCGACGTCGCCCCCCGCGACGACCAGCGCGCCTGGGTGCCGGCGCTGGCCGCCCGCTACCTGCTGCTCACCACGCGGTCCGACGTCTGGAACTCGCTCGCCGTGTACGCGGACGAGACCGTGGCCGGACACGTGATGTGGGGCGTGGACGACGACGGCTCGCGCTGGATCGGCGGCATGGTGGTCGACGCGGCCGAGCAGGGCCGGGGCGTCGGGCGGGCGGCCGTGCGCACCCTCGCCGCGTGGCTCGCCGACCAGGACGGCGGGCACCCCGTCCGGCTCTCCTACCACCCCGACAACGCCTCGGCCGCGCGGCTCTACACCAGCCTCGGCTTCGCCCCCACGGGCGCGATGGAGGACGACGAGCTGGTCGCCGAGCTGCGCCCGGCCGCCCCGTCCTAGTCCTGCAGCACCGACAGGATGTTGCCGGCCGGGTCGGTGAACCAGGCGATCGACGGCCCGTTGTCGCGCATGACGCCCTTCTCGTCCTGCGGCATGCCGGGGTAGCGCTCGAACCGCACCCCGCGCCCGGCCAGCTCGTCGACGGCCCGGTCGATGTCGTCGACCGGGAAGTTGAGCACCGTGTAGGTCGCCGGGGTGTGGTCCTCCTTCGGGTAGACCAGGATGTCCCGGTCGCCGGCGACGTGCAGCGTCAACAGGCCGCCCATCGCGTCGTCCCGCGACACCCGCAGGCCGAGCGTGTCGGCGTAGAACCGTTGCGCCCGGTCGACGTCGTCCACCGCGAAGCTGCTCATCGCCTTCGTGTCCGTGAACATGCCTTTCCTCCTTGTCGTGGCGTACGCAGGGGTGGACGGCCCGGCCCGCCGGAACTCATCGCTGCGCAGACCCGAAACCGGGGACGCCGGGCCCGGGGTCGAGGCGCGCCGGCAGCCCGAACACCGGGAAGAGTTCCGGCGTGAGGAAGTGGGTGAGCCGGACGATCCGCCCCGCCGACGCCTCCAACAGGTGGATGCCGAACGGCCGGTGGCCGCCCGCCGGGTCGGGGCGGTAGTGACCCAGGGCGGTGCCGCCGTTGGCCGGCACCGGGACCAGCCGCGAGCCGCGGCACCCGGCGCCGGGGCCGAGCATCCACCGCCGGATGTCCCCGGGGCCGCGCAGCCACAGCGGGAACGGCGGCATGCTCTGCACCGCGTCCTCCCGCAGCAACGCGACGAGCGAGTCGATGTCGTAGCGCTCGAAGCTGGTGACGTAGCGGTCGAGCAGGTCGCGCTGTCGTGGGTCGAGCGGGGTGCCCGGCCGGTCGTCGCGGGCGGCCATCGTCGCCCGGGCCCGCTGGAGGGCGCTGTTCACGGCGGCGACCGAGGCGCCGACCAACTCCGCGGTCTCGTCGGCCCGCCAGCGCAGCACGTCGCGCAGGATCAGCACGGCCCGCTGCCGGGGCGGCAGGTGCTGCAGCGCGGCGACGAACGCCAGCCGGACCGACTCGCGGGCCTCGGCCACCGCCGCCGGGTCGCCGGCCGGCAGCACCGCCGCGTCGGGGGCGGGCCCCACCCAGCGGTCGGGCGCCGGCGCGCCCAGCGCGGTGGGGACCGGGTCGGCCGGCCCGCCGAACTCCATCGGCAGGGCCCGCCGGGCGCGCCCCCGCAGCTGGTCGAGGCAGACGTTGGTGGCGATGCGGTAGAGCCAGGTGCGGGTGGAGGAGCGGGCCTGGAAGCCGTCCCGCCCGCGCCAGGCGCGCAGCAGCGTCTCCTGCACCGCGTCCTCGGCGTCGAAGATCGAACCGAGCATCCGGTAGCAGTAGCCGGTCAGCTCGACCCGGTGCTCCTCGAGCGCCGGGTGGGCCGGGGCGGCGGCGCCGTCGGGGTCGTGGCCGGTCGGGCCGCCGTGGGTCACGCCCGCCCCGCTGGTCGCCGTCGCTGCGGTCATGGGGTCACCGTAGGCGACGCCTCCGACAGTGTCCGGCGATCCGGGTCCGGGCGGGACGTGTCGTCAGTCCGTGGGGGCCGCCGGCGACGGCACCGACCCGGCGGGCGGGGCGTCCGGGAGCGTCGCCTCCGCGGGCGTCGCGTCCGCCGGGTCCGCCTCCGCCGGCACCGCCACGTGCAGGCGCACCTGCGGGACGAGCATGTCGTCCACGTCCAGGGCACGGGCCGCGCCGTCGGGCTCCCAGCCGGTGCTGGTGAGGAACTTGCGAGTCGCCTCGTCGCCGTCGAACGCCCAGGCCACCGCCCGGACGAACCCGTCGGCGCGCCACAGGTCGACGGTCGCGGCCAGCAGCCGGCTGCCGTGCCCGCGCCGCCCCCACCGCGGCTCCACCAGCAGGTCGGTCACCGCGGCCACGTCCGGCCCGAGCGCCTCAACCGGCTCGCCGGGGGCGAGAGCCTCGGCATCGGCCGGACCGGAGGCGGCGAACCCCACCAGATACGATTGCTCGGCCTGTTCGACGGCGACCAGCACCCGGTGCGTCCCGGAGGGCGGCTCCTGCACCGCCGCGCTCCACCGCCGGGCGAGCCACGCCTCGTCCAGGTTGTCGAGTACGTGCCGGGGCAGGATCCGGCGATAGGCGACCCGCCAGGTCGCGAGCTGGATGCGTGCGATCTCGCCGGCGTCTTCCGGACGCGCCGGGCGGACGTACCCGAGAGCCATGGGACGGAAGCCTACGCAGGGCGAGGGAGGCGACGGTGGCGCAGGGTCCCCGACGGACGGTTCAGCAGGTCGTCGGCGTGGTCGCGCTCGCCGTGGCGGTGACCGCGTTCCTCTCCGTCGCGGCCGTCCGGCACGGCTTCTTCGACCTCAAGGTCTACTACGGCGCGCTGACCTGGTGGGTGCACGACGGCGGGGAGATCTACGACTTCCTCAAGCCCGGCACCCAGTACGGCTTCACCTATCCGCCCTTCGCCGCCCTGGTCATGCTGCCGATGGCGTACCTGCCCTGGTCGGCGGCGATAGCGGTGAGCGTGGCCGCCAGCGTGGTGGTCACCGCCGTGCTGTTCTGGTGGCTGGTCGACCCGATCTCCCGCCGGGCCGGCTGGACCCGCTGGTTCGCCCTCGCCGTGGCGCTCTGCCTGGCCGCCGCGTACGAGCCGATGCGCGAGACGGTCAACTTCGGCCAGGTCAACATGCTGCTGCTCTTCCTGGTCGCGGTCGACCTGCTGCGGCTGCTGCCGGCCGGCAGTCGCTGGGCCGGCGTCGGCATCGGCCTGGCCACCGCGATCAAGCTGACCCCGGGCATCTTCATCGTCTACCTGCTGGTCACCCGCCGCTGGCGGGCCGCCGTCACCTCGATGGCCGCCGCGGCCGGCGCGACGCTGCTGGCCGCCGCGCTCTTCCCCGACGCGTCGCGGGAGTTCTGGACCGAGGCGCTGTGGAACACCGGCCGGGTGGGTGAGCTGGCGTTCGTCTCCAACCAGTCGTTGCGCGGGGTGGTCGCCCGGCTGAACCCGGAGCACCCGAGCACCCTGGCCTGGCTGGCGCTGGTGCTCGCGGCGCTGGCGCTGTGGGCCTGGCGGTCCCGCGCCGCCGTGGCGGCCGGCGACGAGGCGACCGGCCTGGCGCTGACCGGCGCGGTGATGTGCCTGGTCAGCCCCGTCACCTGGGTGCACCACCTGGTCTGGCTGCTGCCCGCGCTGATCCTGCTGGTGGACAACGGCACGGCCGCGCCCGCCGGCGGCCGCCGGCGCCGTGTGCTGCTGGGCGCCGCGATCGTCGGGTACGGCTTCCTGATCAGCCGGATCGTCTGGGCCTGGGAGAAGGACTTCAGCGGGGTCGACGGCTTCCTCGGCAGCAACACCTACGTCTGGATCAGCCTGGCGCTGCTGGCGTTCCTGCCCATCCGTCGCCTGGGCGACGGCGGCCGGACCAGCCGCCGTCGGGCGACGCCGGCCGGGTCAGCCCTCGAGGCGTCCGGCGTACCGCAGCTCGACGAGCCCGACCGGCGGGCGCCCGCCGGCCAGCGGCACCGGGTAGGTCGACCGCTCACCGTCCGGTGACAGCCCGGCCCGCTCGTAGAACCGGCGGGCCCGGTGGTTCTCCGCGAGCACCCAGAGCCGGTAGTCGGACCAGCCCCGCGCGACCAGCCCGGCGCGGGCCGCCGCCAGCAGCGTCCGCGCCGTGCCGTCGCCCCAGTGCGCCGGCTCGACGTACATCGCCACCACCTCGCCGTGCGCGGGGTCCAGGTCGCCCCGGTCCTGGTTGTTGCGGTACGGGCCGAACGTGGTGAACCCGGCCAGCGTCCCGTCGGCCTCCGCGAGCAGGGTGGTGAACGGGTGCTCCGGGTCGGCGGTGCCGAGGTCCCGGCGGCGCTGCGCCCACGCCGCGACGTTGAGCCGCCGCAGCACCTCGTCGGGCATGATCCCGGCGTAGCCGGACTGCCACCCGTGGATGTGCACCCGGGCGACCGCCTCGGCGTCCTCGGGCTCCTCGCGCCGGATCGTGAGCATGCGTCCGTTCTATGCCCTGGCGGGCGATCGGTCCAGCGTCCGCTCCGGTGTCGTACGCGTGGATTAGGGTGCCCGACGATGGCCGCACCGGAATCGCTCTCGCTCGCCCAGGCCCGCCGGGTGGCGCTCGCCGCCCAGGGCTACGCCGACCCCCCGCCCACCGGCGTGCCCACCCGTCGGCACCTGCGCCGGGTGCTGGACCGGGTCGGGCTGATCCAGATGGACTCGGTCAACGTGCTGCAACGCGCGCACTACCTGCCGCTTTACAGCCGCCTCGGGCCCTACCCGACCTCGCTGCTCGACTCCGCCGCCTACCGCCGCCCCCGAGAGCTGTTCGAATACTGGGGGCACGAGGCGTCGCTGGTCCCCGTCGGGCTGCATCCGGCGCTGCGCTGGCGGATGGCCCGGGCCCACTCGGAGTCCTGGGGCGGGATGCGCCGGATCGCCGAGGAGCAACCCGGTCTGGTCGCCTGGGTCCGCGACGAGGTGGCCGCCCGGGGGCCGCTCACCGCCGCGGAGATCGAGCACGACGCGCCCCGGGAGACCGGCAACTGGGGGTGGAACTGGTCGGCGGTGAAGCGGGCGCTGGAGTTCCTCTTCTGGGCGGGCGAGGTGACCGCCGCCGAGCGCACCACCTCGTTCGCCCGTCGCTACGACCTGCCGGAGCGGGTGCTGCCCGCCGCCGTGCTGGACGCGCCCACGCCGACCGACGCCGAGGCGTACCGCACGCTGGTGGCGATCGCCGCGCGGTCGCTCGGCGTCGCCGCGGAGCCGGAGCTGCGCGACTACTTCCGGCTGCCCGTGGCCGGCGCCCGGCAGGCGATCGCCGAGCTGGTGGAGGCGGGCGAGCTGCTGCCGGTCGCGGTGCAGGGCTGGCGGCAGCCCGCCTGGCTGCACGCCGGAGCGCGGTTGCCCCGCTGGGTGCGCCGCAACACCCTGGTCAGCCCGTTCGACCCGCTGGTCTGGGAGCGGGCCCGCACCGAGCGGCTCTTCGACTTCAGCTACCGCATCGAGATCTACGTGCCGGCGCCGCAGCGGGTCTACGGCTACTACGTGCTGCCCTTCCTGCAGGGGGAGCGGTTCACCGCCCGGGTCGACCTGAAGGCCGACCGGAAGGCCGGCGTGCTGCTGGTGCCGGCGGCCTGGCTCGAGCCGGGGGCCGACCCGGGCGAGACCGCGCTGGCGCTCGCCGCCGAGCTGCACCGCCTCGCCGGCTGGCTGGGCCTGGACTCGGTGGCGCCGCCCGCCGCCGGCGACCTGGCCGCGCCGCTGGCCGCCGCGCTGGTGGGCGTGGCCGGTGTACGGTGAGCGACGTGACGAGCGTTGACGGACCGGCCCCCCAGCCGCATCCGCGGAGCGGCGGGGTCGACGCGCCGCCCCAGGCATGGCAGGCGGTCCCGCCCGACGGTGGGCAGGCCGGGCACCCCGGTGCGTGGCCGGCGGGTCAGGTGCCGCCCTACCCGGTGCCCGAGCCGGACCGGCTCACCCGCTTCGTCGTCCGCCTCTACGACCGCTCGCCGCGCTGGGCGGTGCCGCTGGCCGCGCTCGGCTGCGTCGCCGCCGGCATCGGCTACGCGCTGCTCAGCGACCCCACCCGCGCCGCGCCGGACGCCGCGCCGACCTGCCTGCTCAAGCTGACCACGGGGCTGGACTGCCCGGGCTGCGGCGGCACGCGCGCGCTCTGGTACGTGCTGCACGCCGACCTGCCGGCCGCCGCCCGGCACCACTTCCTCTTCGTCTTCGCGCTGCCCTTCCTGGCCTACCTCTTCGTGGCGTGGGCGGGGAAGCAGGCGTTCGGTTGGCGCCTGCCCGAGCTGCGGCTCAGCTCGAAGATGATCGGCGGCTTCCTCGTCGCCTGGCTGGCCTTCTCGGTGTTGCGCAACCTCCCCTGGGCCCCGTTCACCTCCCTCTACGTCTGACCGAGCCTGAGCAGTGCCCGCGTCGCCGGTCGGGCCGGGCGTCACTGCGTCCTTGTCCGTCTGGGTCGGTCACGTGCGTCCTTGTCGCCTGGGCCGGTCGCCGTGCCCGCGTCGCCGGTCGGGCCGGGCACCACGCGCGCCCCTGTCGAGCTGAGTCGTTCACGACATCACGCTTCCGGAGCCCCTGCCCGGCGTTGGTGCGGGTGCCAGGGGCCGCCGAAGGTCGTCCGGGTGCGCGGGCACGGCGCTGCGGTCCCGCGGACCCGCCGGTCGGGCAGGTCGACCGGTGCGGCCGACCGGTGTGCGCCATGGGCACCAACGGCCGGCCGGCGTCCCGCGAGTCGTCGCCGGCCAGCGATGTCGTAGACGACTCAGCTCGACAGCGCGCCGGAGGCGGTGCCGTCCGGGCCGTGCTCCGGCTGCGAAGTCCGACGGCGGACCGAGGGCGCGCGCCGCGTCGCTCGACATCGCCGCCGGGTGATCGACATTGCACCGGGCGAGCCTGGCTTGGGCGGCCCGGGTCGACGCCACTAAAGTCCCAGGAATGCCGGACATGGTGCAGCCCCAGGTCAAGCTCATCGCGTGGACCCACTTCGAGGCCCCGGACGACGTGCCGTGGTCGACCGACGCGGAGGGTGGCCAGGCCCTCGCCGAGTTCGCCGGGCGCGCCTGCTACCAGAGCTGGAAGAAGCCCAACCCGGCCACGGCCACCAACGCCGGCTACCTCGCGCACATCCTGGAGGTCGGGCACCTCTCGGTGCTGGAGCACGGCTCGGTCAGCTTCTACTTCAGCGGGGTGTCCCGCTCGTTCACCCACGAGCTGATCCGCCACCGGCACTTCTCGTACTCCCAGCTCTCCCAGCGGTACGTGCCGGAGCGGGACGCCGCCATGGTCGAGCCTCGGGTGATCGCCGAGGACCCGGAGCTGCACAAGAAGTTCGTGGAGGCCGCCGAGGCGAGCGTGCGCGCGTACAACGAGTTGCTGGAGGGGCTGGAGCAGCGCTTCGCGGACGTGGAGAACGCCACCCTGCGGCGCAAGCAGGCCCGCCAGGCGGCCCGTGCCGTGCTGCCCAACGCCACCGAGACCAGGATCGTGGTCACCGGCAACTACCGGGCCTGGCGGCACTTCATCGCCATGCGTGCCACCGAGTCCGCCGACGTGGAGATCCGCGAGCTCGCGGTGGAGTGCCTGCGGCAGCTCCAGGGGGTCGCCCCGAACGTCTTCGCCGACTTCGTCATCTCGACCCTGCCCGACGGCACCGAGGTGGCCGCCACCCCGCACGGGGAGTGAGTCCTGGGCCCTTCCCCGGCGGGGTGCCGGTGGTCGTCCGCTAGGTTGGTGGCATGACGCACGACCACCCTGACACCCCCGCCCGGACGGTGTCCCGCCCCTTCGGGCGAGTGCTCACGGCCATGGTGACCCCGTTCACCGCCGACGGCTCGCTCGACCTCGACGGGGCCGCGCGCCTCGCCAGTCACCTGGTCGACGAGCAGGGCAACGACGCGCTGGTGGTCAACGGCACCACCGGCGAGTCGCCGACCACCACCGACGCGGAGAAGGAGCACCTGATCCGGGCCGTGGTGGAGGCGGTCGGCGACCGCGCCAAGGTCGTGGCCGGGGTCGGCACCAACGACACCCGGCACACCATCGAGCTGGCCGCCGCCGCGGAGAAGGCCGGCGCGCACGGCCTGCTCGTGGTCACCCCCTACTACAACAAGCCGCCGCAGAGCGGCCTGCTGCGCCACTTCACCGCCGTCGCGGACGCCACCGGCCTGCCGGTGATGCTCTACGACATCCCGCACCGCTCCGGTGTGCCGATCGACACGGAGACGATGGTGCGGCTGGCCGAGCACGGCCGTTTCGTCGCCGTGAAGGACGCCAAGGGCGACCTGACCGCCACCAGCTGGGTCACCAGCCGGACGAACCTCGCCTTCTACAGCGGCGAGGACTCGCTCACCCTGCCCGCGCTCGCCGTGGGCGCCGTCGGCGTGGTCGGCACCTCGACCCACTTCACCGGCGCGCTCACCAAGCGGATGATCGAGGCGCACGACGCGGGCGACAACACCACCGCGTTGGACCTGCACCGGCGGCTGCTGCCGCTGTTCACCGGCATCTTCCGTACCCAGGGCGTGATCCTGGTGAAGGCGGGCCTGGCGGCGGCCGGGATGCCGGCCGGGCCGGTGCGCCCGCCGCTGGTCGACGCGACCGACGACGAGATCGCCCAGCTCCGCGCCGACTGCGCGGCGGCGGGCCTGGAACTTCCCGAATGACCGAACGATACGACGGGCGCCGGGTGACGGCGCCGCAGAATGAGGTGGACGCGTGACCGAGGCGCACATCGAGGCGGAACTGCCCCCGCCGCTGCCGGAGGGTGGGCTGCGGATCATCCCGCTCGGCGGGCTCGGCGCCATCGGTCGGAACATGACCGTCTTCGAGTACGACGGCAAGCTGCTCGTCGTCGACTGCGGGGTGCTGTTCCCGGACGTGGAGCAGCCCGGCGTCGACCTGATCCTGCCCGACTTCGGCCCGATCCTGGACCGGCTCGACGACGTGCAGGCCATCGTGCTCACCCACGGCCACGAGGACCACATCGGCGCGGTGCCCTACCTGCTCGCCCACAAGCCCGACATTCCGCTGGTGGGCTCGCAGTTCACCCTGGCCCTGGTCGAGGCGAAGCTCGCCGAGCGGCGGATCCAGCCGTACACGCTGACGGTGCGGGAGGGCGGCCGGGAGCGGCTCGGCCCGTTCGAGTGCGAGTTCTTCGCGGTCAACCACTCGATCCCGGACGCGCTCGCGGTGGCCATCCGCACCCCGGCCGGCCTGGTGCTGCACACCGGCGACTTCAAGATGGACCAGCTCCCGCTGGACGGCCGGATCACCGACCTGGCCGGGTTCGCCCGGCTCGGCGCCGAGGGCGTGGACCTGCTGCTCTCGGACTCCACCAACGCGGAGATCCCCGGCTTCGTCACCCCCGAGCGGGAGATCGGGCCGGTGCTCGACTCGATCTTCGCGAAGGCGCGCGGCCGGATCATCGTCGCCTCGTTCGCCTCGCACGTGCACCGGGTGCAGCAGGTCTTCGACTCCGCCGCCGAGCACGGCCGCAAGGTCGCCCTGATCGGCCGCTCGATGGTCCGCAACATGGGTATCGCCCGCGACCTCGGGCTGCTCAACATCCCGGCGGGGCTGGTCGTCGGGCTGGAAGAGGCGACCACGATGCCGCCCGAGCAGATCGTGCTGATGTCCACCGGCTCGCAGGGCGAGCCGATGAGCGCCCTGGGCCGGATGGCCAGCGGCGACCACCGGCACATCACCATCGCCCCCGGCGACACGGTGGTGCTCGCCTCGTCGCTGGTGCCGGGCAACGAGACCTCGGTCTACCGGGTGATCAACAGGCTGGCCCGGGCCGGCGCGGTGGTCGTACACAAGGACGTGGCCAAGGTGCACGTCTCCGGTCACGCCCCCGCCGGCGAGCTGCTCTACCTGCTCAACGTGGTCCGCCCGAGCAACCTGATGCCGGTGCACGGCGAGTGGCGTCACCTGCGCGCGCACGCCCGCCTCGGCATCGAGTCCGGCGTCGCCCCGGACCGGGTGGTGCTCTGCGAGGACGGCGACGTCGTCGACCTCGTCGAGGGCCGGGCCAGCCTCGTCGGGCACGTGAAGAGCCGCTACGTCTACGTCGACGGCCTGGCCGTCGGCGACGTCAGCGAGTCGCTGCTCACCGAGCGGCGGATCCTCGGCGACGGCGGCTTCATCGCCACCACGGTGGTCGTCGACTCCGTGACCGGCAAGGTGGTGGGCGGTCCGACCCTCTCGGCGAAGGGCTTCTCGGAGGACCCGGAGGCGTTCAGTCCGGTGATCCCGCTGGTCACCGAGGCCCTGAACCGGGCCGCCTCCGACGGCATCACCGACCCGCACCAGCTCCAGCAGATCGTCCGGCGCACCGTGGGGCGGTGGGTGAACGACGCGTACCGGCGCCGGCCCATGATCGTGCCCACCGTCGTCGAGGTCTGACCGCGCCACCGCGACGCCCGCCCGCACCCCGTGTGCGGGCGGGCGTCGTCGCGTCCGGGGGCGAGACCGACCGGGCCCTGCTCAGGTCAGCAGCGCGTTCAGCTCGCCGTAGCCCATCGCGCCGGCCAGCGAGTCGTACGACCCGGAGCGCAGCGCCTCCGTGGCGGCCCGGCGGACCAGCCCGTACGCGGCCTCGGCGAGCGCCGAGCCGAGGCTGACCCGGGCCACCCCCAGGCCGGCCAGCGTGGCGACGGGGAGCCCACCCGGCCCGGTGAGCACGTTGACCGGGCCGTCGATCCCGGCGACCAGCGCCCCGATGGTCTCGGCGTCCGCCACTCCCGGCACGAAGATCCCGTCCGCGCCCGCCGCCCGGTACGCCGCCGCGCGGCGCAGCGTCTCCGCCAGCCGGTCCGCCGGGTCGCCCACCGCCCGCAGGAACACGTCGGTGCGGGCGTTGACGAAGAGCCGCACCCCCGCCGCGTCGGCGGCCTCCCGGGCCGCCCGGATCCGGGCGCACTGCTCGTCGACCGGGCGCAGCGGGGACGTCCCCGCCGGCGGGGCGTCCTCGATGTTCACGCCGACCGCGCCGGCGGCCAGCACCCCGGTCACGGTGCTTGCGACCCCGGCCGGGTCGGCCGCGTACCCGCTCTCGATGTCGGCGGTGACCGGGACGGTGACGGCCGCGGCGACGCGGGCGATCACCGCCAGGGCGCGCTCCCGGTCCAGTTCGTCGCCGTCCGGGGCGCCCAGGCTCCACGAGACGCCGGCGCTGGTGGTGGCGACCGCCGCCGCGCCGCAGTCGGCCACGATCCGGGCGCTGGCCGCGTCCCAGGCGTTGGGCAGGACGAGCGGGGAACCGGCGCGGTGCAGGGAGTGCAGGAGCTGGGCGGCGTGCTGTTGGTGCGTCGTCATGGGCACCAGTCCACCAGGGCGGAGGGAGATCGTCTGGCGGGTTTCGGACCCCATCGGCGGGCCGCCGCCATGCTCACGGTCAGGGCAGCGCGGCCACCGCGTCGGCGTACGCGACGCCGGTGTCGACGGCCGCGTCGAGCAGGACCGTGAGCTGGGCCGGGGCCACCCCGTGCGCCAGGTCGGTGCTGACGTCGCCGGCCAGCACCAGCTCGCCCCCGAGATCGTGTACGTACGCCTTGGGCAGCAGCCGGTCGTGGTTCCAGGCGTTGCAGAACGCGTACGCCTCGGCGAGCCGGTCGGCCGGCAGCCGGCGGCTCGCCACCGAGCGCGCCCGGAGGATGTCGCCCCGCTCGCCGGCCCGGCGGAACTGGATCAGCGCCTCGCCCCACCGGCCGACCACGGTGCCGCCGGCGTCCACGGCGTAGCGGTCCCCGCGCCGGTCGAGGGCGGCGGTGATCATCTCCAGGGTCAGCGGGCGCGGCTCCCCGTCGGCCGGTGCGCCGTCGTCGGGCGGATCGCCCGGGTCGTCCGGGTCGTCGTCGGGTGGCAGCGGCACCGGTGCGGCGAGCGGCCGTTCGGCGAGCCAGGACGCGATCCGCCCGGACTGGTGGCCGGTGCCGTTGCGGGCGTCGAAGCTGCCGGCCAGCCCGTTGGCCAGCCCGAGCAGGACGGTGCCGAGCGTGGCCACGTCGAGGTCGGCGGCCGGCCGCGCCCCGGACCCGGGCCGGTGCACCGTCCGCCCGCCCAGCCCCGCCTCGACGGCGAGCGCGCAGACCAGGGCGCCAGCGGCGGCGAACTCCATCGCGGACAGGTCGTCGTGCGGCCGGTCCAGCCGGGGCAGTTGCTCGGCGAGGATGTCCAGCCCTCGGGCGGGGTGCCCGCCCAGCGCACACCACCGCAGGTGCGCGGCGAGGTACGGGAAGGCGGCCTGTTCCCGCCGGTGCCGACGGTACGCCCGCACGTGCGCCTCGGCCGCCCGCTCCGGCTGCCCGGCCCGCAGCCAGGGCAGCAGCCCGGCGGCCAGCGTCCGTTCGGGCTGCTCGGTGCAGCCTCCCGCGCCGTCCGGCGTGTCCTCCAGCGCGTCCAGCGCGGCCCGGTCGTCGCCCCACCCGGCGAGCAGCTCCGCCCGCCGGGCCGGCGCGCAGCCCGGGCAGCCGCCGGCCGGTCCCGCCCCGGCCGTCGACCACCGGGCGAACCACTCCCGCGCGGCGGGCTCGTCGCCGAGGTGGTCGGCGATCCGGCAGCGCAGCTCGGCGACCACCGCCACGTCCGGACCCGACCCGGCCCGGGCGGCGAGGTCGTCGAGCATGGCGCGGGCCTGGTCCAGACCGACCCGGGGGCTGCCGAGCAGGGCCTCCACGGCGTGGCGCTGGTAGCGCGGCAGCAGCTCGGCGTCCGCGCCGGGCAGCAGGTCGGGGCGGCGGTCGACGGCGGCGAGGCAGCGGCGCACCGGCTCGACCAGCCGCCACCGCTCCCCGTGCAGCAGGTATGCCTCGATCAGTGCGAACCGGGCCTGGACGGCGGACCGGTCGTCGCCGGTGGCGTCGGCGTGGGCGGCGATCCGTTCCAGCTCCGCGCTCCTGGCCTCGCCGTCGGGCGCGTCGCGGGCGTCGGCGAGCGCCTCGGCCAGCGCCGGATCGCGGTGGCCGCCCCCGCGCCGCCGCCCGCCCCACCGGGCGGACAGCCCGAACGGGTCCGGCTCGCGGCCGGCCGGTTCCCCGCCCCGGCCCGTCACGCCACGACCCCGCCGGGCAGCCGGGCGACCTCGGTGGCGAGCTGGCAGCCGGTGGCGATGCCGCAGTCGAGCAACTGGTCGAGCTGGTGCGGGGTGACGCCGCGCTCCAGGTCGGTGATGACCTCGCCGCAGACCCGGGCCCGTCCGTCGTCCTCCACGTGCACGAACGCCTTCGGCCAGAGCCGGTCGTGGTTCCAGGCGTTGCAGAAGGCGTGCAGCGCCGGGACGTACTCGATGGGGAAGGTCGGCGCGGCGAGGGTGCGCACCTGGAGCAGCTCGCCGGCGGCGCCCGGCCGCAGGAACCAGATCAGGCTGTCGGCCCAGCGGCCGACCAGGTCACCGTCCGCGTCGGTTTGGACCACGTACCCCCGGCTGTGCAGCACGGCGGCGATCAGCTCACCGGTCAGCGGTCGCAGCGCTCCCGGGTGTCCGGCCAGGGGGCCGTCCGGACCGTCCTCGATTCCCGGCGACGCCATGGGGCATCCCTTCTGAGGCAGATATCACGTGAGGCGGCGGGGTCCGCGCTGCGACGCGCGGACACGACCCGGAAAAGCGGCGATCTGCCGGGTCGCGCCGTTAAGTTGATGCTATGGCGGGCCGTACCTCTCAGGCGAGCCGGCGGCGCGGCGCGTCGCCGCGTGGCACCACGAACAGCCGTGCCCGTCAACCGGCGAAGAAGACCGCCCGGGCGACCCCCCGGCGGCGACCCGCGGCGCGGCCGGGGCCGGGGCTCCTCGTCGGGCGCGCGGTCGGCGCACTGTGGATGGGGTTGGCGCACGGCGTCGGCTGGGCCTTCCGCGCCGCCGGCCGGCAGGCCGCCTCGGCCCGCGGGCTCGACCCGGAGCACCGCCGCGACGGCGCGGGGCTGCTGGTCTTCGGCCTCGCCCTGCTCAGCGCCGTGGCCATCTGGTTCTCCGGCGCCGGACCGGTCGGCGAGCAGCTCGCCGACACCGTCCGGCTCTTCCTCGGCGCGATCGCCATCGTGGTGCCGGTGCTGCTGATGATCGGGGCCTGGCGGCTCATGCGTGAGCCCGCCGACCCGGAGCACCGCGGCCGGGGGCTCGTCGGCTGGGGCTCGATGCTGGTCGCCACGGCCGCGATGCTGCACATCGGACAGGCCCCGGTCGACGCGGTCCAGCGCGACTTCGCGGGCGGCCTGGTCGGCGCGGGCGTGGGCAGTCTGCTGGAACGGGCGGTCACCGCCTGGGTCGCCGTGCCGCTGCTGATCCTGCTGCTGGTCTTCGGCCTGCTGGTGGTCACCGCGACGCCGATCAACAAGGTCCCGGAGCGGCTCGGCCTGCTGGCCGGCACCCTCGTCGCCCCGCCGGCAGCCGAGGAGACGGACGAGGCGCCCGCCAAGCCCGCCCGCAAGCGCCCGACGAAGCGGGCGGCGCCGCCGCCGCTCGACCCGGGGGAGTTCGACGACGACCTGGACGGGGTGGACCTCCAGGAGACCCTCGTGCTGCCCCGCAAGCCGCCCGGCAAGGTGCCGGCCAGCCGCCGGCCCGTCGACCCGCCGGAGCACTCGCCGGCCCCGACGCGGGCCGAGCAGCTCGCGCTGACCGGGCTGGCCGGCGACTACACGCTGCCGCCGGCGAACATGCTCAGCGGCGGCGCGGCGCCGAAGACCCGGAGCAAGGCCAACGACGAGGTCATCGCCGCGCTGACCGGCGTCTTCGAGCAGTTCGACGTGGACGCCGCCGTCACCGGCTTCACCCGGGGGCCGACGGTCACCCGCTACGAGGTGGAGCTGGGACCGGGCGTCAAGGTCGAGCGCATCACCCAGCTCTCCCGCAACATCGCGTACGCGGTGAAGTCCCCGGACGTGCGGATCCTCAGCCCCATCCCGGGCAAGAGCGCGGTCGGCGTGGAGATCCCGAACACCGACCCGGAGAACGTGGCGCTCGGCGACGTGCTGCGCTCGCGCGCCGCCACCAGCGACCACCACCCGATGGTGGTGGCGCTCGGCAAGGACATCGAGGGCGGCTACGTGGTGGCCAACCTCGCCAAGATGCCGCACATCCTCATCGCCGGCGCCACCGGCGCGGGCAAGTCGTCCTGCCTGAACTCGCTGCTGGTGTCCATCCTCACCCGGGCCACCCCGGACGAGGTGCGGCTGCTGCTGATCGACCCGAAGCGGGTCGAGATGACGGGCTACGAGGGCATCCCGCACCTGGTCACGCCGATTGTGACCAACGCGAAGAAGGCGGCCGACTCGCTGGAGTGGGTCGTCCGCGAGATGGACATGCGGTACGACGACCTCGCGGCCAACGGGGTGCGGCACATCGACGACTTCAACCGCAAGGTGCGCAACGGCGAGATCAAGGCCCCGCCGGGCAGCGAGCGGGAGATGCGTCCGTACCCGTACCTGCTGGTGATCGTGGACGAGCTGGCGGACCTGATGATGGTCGCCCCGCGCGACGTGGAGGACTCGGTCGTCCGGATCACCCAGCTCGCCCGCGCGGCCGGCATCCACCTGGTGCTGGCCACCCAGCGCCCCTCGGTCGACGTGGTCACCGGCCTGATCAAGGCGAACGTGCCGTCCCGGCTGGCGTTCGCCACCTCCTCGCTGGCCGACTCCCGGGTCATCCTCGACCAGCCGGGCGCGGAGAAGCTGCTCGGCCGCGGCGACGGCCTCTTCCTGCCGATGGGCGCCTCGAAGCCGATCCGGATCCAGGGCGCCTGGGTGACCGAGCGCGAGATCGCCGACGTGGTGAAGTTCTGCAAGGACCAGCGCGAGCCGGAGTTCCGCCCCGACGTGCTCGCCCCGCCGGACAGCGGCAAGAAGAAGATCGACGAGGACATCGGCGACGACCTCGACCTGCTGGTGCAGGCGGTCGAGCTGGTGGTCACCTCGCAGTTCGGCTCGACCTCGATGCTCCAGCGCAAGCTGCGGGTCGGCTTCGCGAAGGCGGGGCGGCTGATGGACCTGATGGAGACCCGGGGCGTGGTGGGCCCGTCGGAGGGCTCCAAGGCGCGCGACGTGCTGGTCAAGCCGGACGAGCTGGAGGAGGTCCTGGCGGGCCTGCGCGGCGACGACGAGTGAGGTCGCCCCGGCGCCGCCGGCCGAGGGGCTCCGGGTGGCGACCCGGCCGGGCGCGTCGCGCCCCGGCCGACGCTGACGGGCCCGCCGGAATCCGGCGGGCCCGTCAGCGTGGGGGGGAGCGGCGGTCAGGAGTTGTAGAGGGCAGCGCCGATGATCATGCCGATGATCGCCCCGGCCACGCTGGCGACGGCGGCGTACCAGCCGAGCGGCTTGTCGCCGAGCACGGCTCCGACGATCCCCAGGATCAGGCCGGCGAGGCCGAACAGCGGCGGCAGGAACAGGATCGCGATGACCGCGAAGACGAAGCCCAGGATGGTGCAGATGCGGGCGGCGCCGCTGCGCGGGCGGGCGGTGGTGTGCATGTCGGCCATGTCTGCCTCCGGTGGGTGAGAGCCTGCGTTGCCAGGCCGACCTCTACCCACTGTGGCCGTTCGTCACGCCTCGACGCCCGAGCGTCCACGCGGTCACCCGTGGAATCCGGAGGGCGGGGCGGTGCTCAGTGGAAGACCTTCAGGCCGACGACGCCGGCGACCACCAGCAGCAGGCAGGCGATCCGGGGCAGGTTGGCCGGCTCGTCCAGCGCGAGCATCCCGACCAGGGCGGTGCCGACCGCGCCGATGCCGACCCAGACGGCGTAGCCGGTGCCGACCGGGATCTCGCGCAGCGCGTACGCCAGCCCGACCATGCTGAGCACCAGGGTCACCGCGAAGACCACCGACGGGACGGGCCGGCTGAAGCCGGCGCTGCGGTCGAGGGCGATCGCCCACGCCGTCTCCAGGAGTCCGGAGACCACCAGCACGATCCAGGCCATGGAAGATCACCTCTGTGTCAGCGCCCGGACCGCCGGGGCCGGGACGAGTCGGTCGTTCACCTCGGGGCGTCTTTGCCTGACCGGGTACGCCCTCGACTCGTCCGGGACGGCCCTCGGGCCGCCGGGACCGACGGTAGCACCGGCGGGCGGCGCGCGGGGTGAAGCGGGCCACCCGCCGTTGACCTCAACTTAACTTCAGCTTGCAGTATGGGCGTATGCCGCTGCTCTTCTCCGATGCCGACGTCACCGCCGCGCTGGACGCCCCCACCACGGTGGCGGCGATGCGGGACGCCCTGCTCGCCGCGCACGCCGGCCGCCTGGTGGCCCCACCCCGGGCCGCCGCGCCGCTGGGCGGGGGCCGGATGGTGCTCACCGCCGGGCACCTCACCGGCGAGTGGTACGGCTTCCGCTCGTACGACACCTTCGCGCACCCGCAGAGCGAGCAGGTGGTGGTGCTGCACGACGGGCGTACCGGGGCGGTGCGGGCGGTGGCCGTGGGGGAGGAGCTGGGCTCCCGGCGCACCGGCGGGCTCGGCGGGGCCGCCGTGGCCGCCCTGGCCCGCCCGGACGCCGCCACCCTGGGCGTGATCGGCTCGGGCCGGCAGGCGTGGACCCAGGTCTGGGCCGCCGCCGCGGTCCGCCCGCTGCGCGAGGTGACCGTGCACAGCCGCTCGGCCGCCCGGCGGGAGGCGTTCGCCGCCCGGGTCCGCGCCGAGCTGGGCGTGCCGGCGCGGGCGGTGGACTCGGCGCGGGCCGCCGTGGCCGACCGCGACGTCGTGGTGCTCGCCACCACCAGCGTCACCCCGGTGCTCGACGCCGCCGACCTCGCCCCCGGCACCCATGTCAACGCGGTCGGCTTCAAGCAGGTCGACCGGCACGAGTTCGGCCCGGACCTGCTGGACGCGGCGGACCTGCTGGTCACCGACTCGCCGGCCCAGGCCGCCGCGTACGACCCGCCGATGCTCGCGGCGCTGCCGTCGTACGCCGGGCGGCTGCGCGACCTGGGCGCGGTGCTGGCCGGCGTGACGCCGGGCCGGACCGCTGCGGACCAGGTCTCGCTCTTCTGCTCGACCGGCCTGGCCGGCACCGAGGTCTTCCTGCTCGACCGCCTCGTCCGGGTCGCCGCCGCGACCGTCTGACCGGCGTGGCGTCCGTCACCCACCGGCGACGGGTCGTCGGTGGGGGCCCCTCCGCCACCGGATCCGGCGGCCGGGCGCCCCTGCACGCCGGGCGGGCGTGCGTGGGGGGTCGCGGACGGCCCGGTACCCTCGGATGGTGTCTGCCACCTCCCCTACCGCCGACGGCCGCCGCGTCGCCCTGCTGACGCTGGGCTGCGCCCGCAACGAGGTCGACTCGGAGGAGCTGGCCGCCCGGCTGCACGCCGACGGCTGGCAGGTCACCACGGACGGCGAGGGCGCCGACGTGGTGGTCGTGAACACCTGCGGCTTCGTCGAGAAGGCGAAGCAGGACTCGATCCAGACCCTGCTGGCCGCCGCCGAGACCGGCGCGAAGGTGGTCGCCGCCGGCTGCATGGCCGAGCGGTACGGCCGCGAGCTGGCCGACAGCCTCCCCGAGGCGCAGGCGGTGCTCAGCTTCGACGACTACCCGGACATCGCCGCCCGGCTGGACGCCGTCGTCGCCGGCGAGCGGATCGGCGCGCACACCCCCCGGGACCGCCGCGAGCTGCTCCCGCTGACCCCGGTCTCCCGCCGGGACAGCGCGGTGTCGCTGCCCGGCCACGGCACCCCGGCACGGGGCGTCACCGAGACCGACGAGCACACCCCGGCGCACCTGCGCCAGGTGCTGCGCCGTCGGCTCGACACCGGCCCGGTCGCCTCCCTGAAGCTCGCCAGCGGCTGCGACCGCCGCTGCGCGTTCTGCGCCATCCCCGCCTTCCGCGGCGCCTTCGTCTCGCGTACGCCGGACGAGCTGCTCGCCGAGGCGGAGTGGCTGGCCAAGACCGGCGTCCGCGAGCTGGTGCTGGTCAGCGAGAACTCGACCTCCTACGGCAAGGACCTGGGCGACCCCCGGGCGCTGGAGAAGCTGCTGCCGCAGCTCGCCGCGATCGACGGCATCGTCCGGGTGCGGGCGAGCTACCTCCAGCCGGCCGAGACCCGGCCCGGCCTGGTCGAGGCGATCGCCACCACGCCCGGCGTGGCGCCCTACTTCGACCTGTCGTTCCAGCACTCCAGCGAGCCCGTGCTGCGGCGGATGCGTCGTTTCGGCTCCACCGACCGCTTCCTGGAGCTGCTGGCCGGCGCCCGGGCGCTGGCGCCCGAGGCCGGCGCGCGGAGCAACTTCATCGTCGGCTTCCCGGGCGAGACCCGCGCCGACTACCAGGAGCTGGTCCGTTTCCTGACCGAGGCGAGGCTCGACGCGATCGGCGTGTTCGACTACAGCGACGAGGACGGCACGGAGGCCGCCGGGCTGCCCGGCAAGGTCTCCGCCGCCACCGTCAAGCGCCGCTACGACAAGCTCAGCGCGCTCGCCGACGAGCTCTGCTCGCAGCGGGCCGAGGAGCGGCTCGGCTCCACCGTCGAGGTGCTGGTCGACTCCGTCTCCGACGGCGTGGTCGAGGGGCGGGCGGCCCACCAGGCCCCCGAGGTCGACGGCTCGACCACCCTGGTGGCACCGGCCGGTGGCGGGGTGGACCTGGCCGCGCTGCGCCCGGGCGATCTGGTGCGGGCGACGGTGACGGGCACCGAAGGGGTGGACCTCGTCGCGGTCCCGGATGAGATGATCTCGGCTGCGCCCGGCGCGGCACGGTGACGGCGGGCCCGGACGGAGCGGGGGAGCCACGTGGTGGGGTGCCAGGTGCGCCGCGGCGGCCGGAGCGGGGCGCGGCGGTGACCGGGGCGGCGGACCCGACGCCGGCGCCGGTGGTGGCCCGGGTGCCCGTGCTGAACGCGGCCAACGCGCTCACCGCGCTGCGGTTGGTGCTGGTACCGGTCTTCGCGGTGTCCGTGGTCGTCTCGGGGATGCACCACGCCGGCTGGCAGATGGTCGCCTGCCTGATCTTCGCCGTCGCCTCGGCGACCGACCTGGTCGACGGCTGGATCGCCCGCCGGTTCGCCCTGGTCACCTCGGTCGGCAAGGTCGCCGACCCGATCGCCGACAAGGCGCTCACCGGCGCCGCGCTGCTGCTGCTCTCCTGGTACGACCGGCTGCCCTGGTGGGTGACGGCGGTGATCCTCGCCCGCGAGCTGGGCATCACGGCGCTGCGCTTCTGGGTGATCCGGCACGGGGTGATCGCCGCCAGCCGGGGCGGCAAGATCAAGACCGCGCTCCAGATCCTCGCGATCGCCTGGTACCTGTGGCCCATGCCGGACGCCCTCGCCGCCGTCGGCCCGTGGATCATGGCCGCGGCCGTCGGGGTCACGGTGGTCACCGGCTTCGACTACGTCGCCCAGGCGCTCCGCCTGCGCCGTCCGGCCGCCTGACCGCCGTCGGCCACACCCGACGGCGGTCCGGAGATCCCCGTGCCCCCCACCCGCGTGATCACCTCGGGTCGGGGAGGATGAGTAGGGCCTGTGGTGCGGGGAAAGGATCTGGGGCATGGAGAGTGACGCGGACGGCGCGCGGCCGGTGGGAAGCCCGGCGGCGGGCGTGGTGCACAGCCTGGCCGAACGGCACGAGACCCTCGCCACGGTCGAGTCCCTGACCGGCGGGCTGCTGGCCGCCTCGATCGTGGAGATCGCCGGGGTGAGCGGGATCTTCCGGGGCGGGCTGGTGGTCTACGCCACCGAGCTGAAGTCGCAGCTCGCCGGCGTGCCGGACGACCTGCTGGCCGACCGGGGGCCGGTCGACCCGGACGTGGCGGTGGCCCTCGCGGAGGGCGGGCGGCGGCGCTGCGGGGCCGACTGGGGCCTGGCCACGACCGGGGTGGCCGGCCCGGAGCCGCAGGACGGCAAGCCGGTCGGGCTGGTCTACGTGGCGGTGGCCGGACCCGACGGCACCGACGTCCGCCAGTTCGACCTCGACGGCGGTCGTGACCACATCCGCTCCGCCGCGGTCGTCGAGGCGCTGCGGCTGCTCGCCGAGCGGATCCACGGCGCGGTCGACGGCGGGCGGGCCGACACCGCCGGCGCCGGGCGGCGGTGACCCGACACCGCAATCCGGGAGACGGGGTGGGATGTCGGCGGGGCCGGCAACGGGTACGGTTGCGGGAAGGCTCCGACGGTCGGAGCCGGCACGACGTGTCGGCCGGCCGTGCGGAACAGTGGTGTCCCTCAGGGGAGGTGCGAATGGTCCTGCTACGCCGGGTTATCGGTGACGCACTGCGGGCGCGCCGGCAGGGGCAGCACCGCACCCTGCGCGAGGTCTCCTCCGCCGCCAACGTCAGCCTCGGCTACCTCTCCGAGATCGAACGCGGTCAGAAGGAGCCGTCCAGCGAGCTGCTGGCGGCGATCTGCGACGCGCTCGGCGCGCGCCTGTCCGAGCTGCTGCGCGAGGTCAGCGACACGGTCGCGCTCGCCGAGCAGATGCCGGGTGTGCTCGTGCCGGTGCACGACGAGCCGGTCGACGCCGCCGGTGTGCGCAAGGCCGCCGGCCGGAGCGTCCACCAGGTCAGCGCGGACGGCAAGGTCGCCGTCCAGGTCCGCCAGGATTCGCCGCTGAAGGCCACCCTGCGCACCTCCAGGGTCCGCAGGGGCGACCGCGACGTGGTCTGCGCCGCCTGACCCGTCACTCGCTCGCGTCCGTGGTCGCTGTGGCGACCGCCGCGTAGGGTTGATCTCGGACGGCGTCGGCGCTCGCTTCGCTGGCCGGTACGGATGCCCCGGTGGCGTCCGGCTGGGACGATGGAGTCATTGCCGCGCCGGAGCCGGCCGGTCCCGCCCGGCCCGGTCCAGGCGGAGCGACGCTACTGAGGGGATACCGCGCAGATGGCGAACCCGTTCGTCAAGGGTTGGAAGTACCTGATGGCGCTGTTCGGCGCCAGGATCGACGAGCACGCCGATCCCAAGGTGCAGATCCAGCAGGCCATCGAGGAGGCGCAGCGCCAGCACCAGGCGCTCGTCCAGCAGGCCGCCGCCGTGATCGGCAACCAGCGTCAGCTGGAGATGAAGCTGTCCCGCCAGATGTCGGAGGTCGAGCGGCTCCAGGCCAACGCCCGCCAGGCCCTGGTCCTCGCCGACCAGGCGCGCGCGAAGGGCGACGAGGCCGAGGCCAACCGCTACGAGCAGTCCGCGCAGACCCTGGCCACCCAGCTGGTCTCCGCCGAGCAGGCCACCGAGGACCTGAAGACCCTGCACGACCAGGCGCTGGGCGCAGCGGCCCAGGCCCGCCGGGCGGTCGAGAACAACTCCATGATCCTCCAGCAGAAGCTCGCCGAGCGCACCAAGCTGCTCAGCCAGCTCGAGCAGGCCAAGATGCAGGAGAGCGTGGCCCGCTCGCTGGAGTCGATGTCCGCGCTGACCGCCCCCGCCAACACCCCCTCGCTCGACGAGGTGCGCGACCGGATCGAGCAGCGCTACGCCACCGCGATGGGCCGCGCCGAGCTGGCCGGCAACTCCGTCGAGGGCCGGATGCTGGAGATCCAGAAGGCGACCCTCGACTCGGCCGGTTCCGCCCGGCTGGAGCAGATCCGGTCGAGCATGGCCGGCGAGCAGCTCGGCGGCAAGCAGGAACGGCCGGCTGTCGCGCGTACGGAGCCCGCCGCGCCGGCCGCCGACCCGGCCGCCGCCGCGCGGCTGGACGAGATCCGGGCCAGCATGGGCCGGGAACGCGGCACCGGGGACACCACCGCCGCCGGCTGAGCGGTCAGGTCGAGGAGGCAGCAGAGGTGGCAGACGAGCGCACGCGGTACTTCCGGCGGCTGGGACGGCTGCGGCGGTCCGCCCGCCGGTGGAGCGTCACGGCCGGTGGCCTCGGCGGCGCCGCCGCCGTGCTGACCCCGTACGCCGGGCTCGGACTGCCCGACGCGGCCTGGGCGGCCGGAGCGGGTGGCGCGCTGGTGCTCGCCGCCTGGCGCTGGGTCGACCTGCGCGCCCTGGCCGCCCGGCCGGCGCCGCCGGCCCTCGACCCCGCCGAGGCCGCCGCGCGGTCCCGCGCCCGGCTGGTCGCCGCCGTGGAGCGGCTCCCCGTCGGCCCCGGCGTGCTGGCCGAGGTGCGCCGGGTGCGCTCCCGGGTGGCGCTGCGCGGCACCAGCGCCGCCGAGCCGTGGGCCCGGCTGGACCGGGCCGCCCTCACCCTCGCCGGGATGTCCGGCCGGCTGACCGGGCTGGCCGAGCCCGCCGTGCTGGAGGCGGCCGAGGCCGACCGGTCGTTGCGGGACCTCGCCGGCCGGGTGGCGAGCGTCGAACGCGCGCTGCGGCTCGCCCCGCCCGACGCCCGGCCGCCGCTGGCCGAGGCGCACCGGGCGCTGACCGGGCAGCTGGAGCAGGGCGTCGCCGCGTACGAGCGGCTGGTGGTGGCCGCCGCCGGCTACGTCGCGGAGGACGCGCGCCCCGACGCCGACCACCCGGCCGCCTCCCGCCTGACCGAGGCCACCGACCTGCTGCACGGGGTGGCCGGGGCGCTGGCCGAGCTGCGTGGCGTCAACGCGCCGCTGCGCACCCCCTGACCAAGCCCGCTCGGCCGCGCCCGAATCCCGCACCGCGCCCGCTCCGACCGCGCCCGAGGCCCCACCGCTACCGGCGCCCCGTACCGCGCCCGCGTCCCGACGGCGCGCCGCGGCCGCCGGGGCGCGGTGGTCACGGCGCCGCCGGTGCCGGTCACGGTGGCGTGGTGACCGGCACCGGGCCGGTGAACGGCGAGCTGCCGACGACGTTGAACGACCGGATGCGGTAGTGGTAGGTGACGCCGCGCGTCAGGCCCGTGTTGGTGAATCCGCGGCCGGTGACGGTGAAGGTGGCCACCTCGCGGCTGAACACGGGATCCAGCGCCCGCTGCACGATGAACCCCGCGCCCGGCCCGGCGGGCGTGCTCGCCGACCAGCCGAGGATGACCGTCGCCGTGTCCGGCCCGGGCGCCGTGGCGGTGGCGGTGATCCCCGTGGGCAGGCCCGGAGCCGGCGGCGTGGTCGCCCGGGCCACCGTCGACCACGGTGAGGCGGCCCCGAGATAGGTGGTCCGCACCCGGTAGTAGTACGTCGTGTCCGGGGCGACCGCCGCGTCGAGGTGGTTGTCGCCGACCCCGATCGCGGTGGTGCCCGGCCCGCTGCTGAAGGTCGGGTTGGTGGCCCGCTGCACGTCGATGCCGGTGGCGAAGGAGCGGTTGGTCCAGCGCAGCGCGATCCGCAGCGGCGCGGCCGGCGGGATCGCCGCGGTCAGCCCGGCCGGCGCGGCGAGCTGCACCGACGCCGGCACGCTGTTGGACCAGGTCGAGCAGCTCACCGCGTTCTCCGCCCGGATCCGGTAGTGGTAGGTCACCCCGGGGGTGACGGTGGCGTCGGTGTAGCGGGTCGCCGTCGCCGCCACGGTGATCGCGGTGAGGCCCGCCGTGAAGGCGGCGTCGGTGGCCCGCTGGAGCAGGTGGCTGGTGGCCACCGGGCGGCTGCCGTTGCCCGTCCAGGCCAGCGCGATCGCCGGCAGCGCGGTCGCCGAGCCCGGGGCCGGGGTCGCGGTCAGCCCGGTCGGCGCCTTCGGGGAGACCCGCAGCACCAGCGGCCGGGTCATGCCCTGGTCGCGGTGGCCGGCGAGCTGGCTGTGCCAGTGGTACTCCCAGCCCAGGTTGACGAGCTGGTTCACCACCAGCGCCGGCCGGCCGTCGACCGGGCTGACGGGGGTCGAGCCGGTCCGGGCGCCGGCCGGCCGGGCCGGGTCGAGCAGCCGTACGCTGTCGCCGATCTTGAACGGCAGCGGCGGCGCGACGGGCCGCAGCGCGACGATCACGTCCTCCCTCGGGTTGACCCGGACCACCTGCTTCCAGCCCCGCTCGGCGGGGTGCGGCGGGCGGGTAGCGCCGTCCCAGCCGACCCGGTTGACCACCTGCACGTCGCAGGCGGCGAAGCACACCGGCTGGGTCTGCCGGCTGTTGCCGCGGATCCGCCACAGCTGGGTGCCGTCGGCGGGCGCGCCCACGCCGACGGCCGGGTCGCTCACGTGCAGCACCTCGGTGGCCGGATCGGTCGGGCCGAGCGGCAGGGTGGCGGGGGAGAGCGGCCCGGCGTTCGGGTGCCCCACGCCCAGCCGACCCACGAGCCGCCCGTGATCCGGCTCGAAGACCTGCTGGACCGCCTTGTCCGCCAGCGGGAGGAGCACCGGGGCGGCCCCGGCGGTCGGGACGAAACTGACCGTGGTGGCGTGCACGGGGACCACCGTCTCCCGGCCGGTCCGGGTGCCGAACGCCGCGTCGTACGCCGCCTGCGGCACGATCGGCGGCTGCTGGCTGGCCGCGTACGCGCGGGGGAGGCGGTCCCGCAGCCGCGCCAGGTCGTACGGCGGCGCCGGGGTGCCGGCGACCCGGAACTGCAGGAGCGTGCGGGTGTTCGGCCCGTACCCGGGGCGGGTCGGTGGCGGGCCGCCCTCGGCGGTGCGGTCCGGGGCGCCCGTGCGGTGGTCGGCGCGCGGGTCGAAGCCGGGCAGCGGGGCCGGGCAGTCGTTGTAGAGGATCAGGGTGCCGCCCGGCGGCACGGTGGAGAAGTCCACCAGCACGTCGGCCGCCTCGCCGGGGGCGAGCAGCAGCGCGTGCCCGTCGACGTTGAGCACGGTCGGGTCCCGGCGGTCGTACCGGTAGCCGACCGGCCGGTTCGCCACGACCACCGGCGCGGGGAGCAGGCCGCACTCGTTGCCGATCTGGACCAGCTCCGGGCCGGCGGCGCGCGGGTCCGGCACCCCGCCGTCGCGCCCGTCCGTGGGCCAGCCCGCCGGGCGGCCCGGCGCGCGCACCGCCGCCACCATCGGGACCTCCCCGGCGTCCGCGTCGGCCAGGTCGCCCTCCGGGTCCCACATCGGCCCGTCGGAGCGGGCCCGGTAGAGCTGGAGGTTCAGGGCGCGGTCCAGGCAGGCGTTGAGCACCCGGAACCGGTACGTCCTCGGCTCGACCTCCAGGTACGGGTACGCGATCCCGTTGACGAGCATGGTGTCGCCGAACGCGTCCGGCACCGCCGACGGGTGCGGCACGCCGGGCGCCAGCGGCGGCTCGTCGGGGTCGGCGACCGGGTCGTGGTGCGGGTTCGGCACCGGGCCGGCCGCCGGCGTCCCGCGGTGCTCCCGGAGCCCGGCCTCCTCGGCCGTACGCGACCACGGACCGTAGTCCCACCGGCCGGTCGGGTTCGCCCCGTCCGCCCGGTGCGGGTTCTGCCGGGGCTGGTAGACGTGCGGGTGCCAGAGGCTGCCCCGGGCGCCCCACCGGTCCCGGTCCCAGGTCGGGTCCTCCCCGGCGAGCTGGGTGTCGTCCGGCACGAAGGTCTTGTCCTCGATCACCAGGGGCAGTTGGTCGGCGGGCAGCACGCCCTCGGCGACGAGTTCCTCCTCGGCCGGGTCGGTGAGCAGGTAGAGCGCGAGCTGCCCGGAGTAGACGGTCAGCCGGGCCAGGCCGACCGTGTTGTCGTGGAACCAGCACAGCCGGCCGCTCTGCTCGTTGGGGTAGTAGAGCGTGGTGGCGCCCGCGCCGGGCGGCGGCATGTCGGGGACGTGGGTCGGGCCGACCCCCGTCGGGTACGGGGTGATCTCGCCGGCCGGGGTCACCCACTGCCAGGGGTTGCCGGCGCTGATCCACCCGGTGTGCGCCCCCGCCAGGCGCAGCACCGCCCGGTTCTGCGGGTAGGGCGCGGGACCGTCGAGCGGGCCGGTCCCCGCGCCCTCGACGGTCGGGTCGACCGGCAGGAAGAGTTCCCCGGCCCGGCCGGTGGGAAGCTGGTTGATGAACTTGATCCGCACCGGGCGGCCCCGGCGGGCCAGGATGACCGGGCCGAGGTGCCAGGGGCGCCCGGCCGGCACGACGGTGTTGTGTCCGTTGGCGTCCGTGCCGAGGTTGAGCTGGCGGTAGCCACGCAGCCGGGTCGCCGGCAGGTCCCGGTGCAGCCGCTGCGCGTACTGCTCCAGGACGATCTCGTAGTAGTCGCAGCCCGGGTAGCTGATGGTGTCGGGCACGGCCACGGGCAGGTGCCCGCCCAGCTCGGTGCGGCCGAGCGGGCCGAGGCCGGGCAGCGCGTCGACGAACTTGCGGATGCCGGTGCCGGGCACCACCCGGCCGTCGGCCTCGACGACCGGCAGCGGGCTGTGGGCGTAGTTCGGCACCGGGCCGAAGCAGCGCGGCACGGCGGCCGGGTCGAGGCTGGCCGGCGCCACGGCCGGCTCCTCCGGGCGGCGCGCCGAGGGGACGGGCCCCGTCGGCCGGGCCCCGTCGGCGGTGTCGTCGCCGGTGCGGGGCATCGCCCGCTCCGCCCACGGGATCCGGAGTCTGCGGAACAGGTCCATGGCTCTCCCCGGTCCGGGCGCGTGGGTCGCCACGGCGGCGTGGCGGCCCGGTCGCGCGTCGCTGACGATGCGTGAGGAGTCAACCGCAGCATGCGACGCGACGGCGGGGTTAGGAAGTACCCAATCGTCCGTATCTGTGGCGGGGACGCGACTTCCCGGGCCGGCGGCGGAGTGTCCCGCCCGACACGCCGCTCCCGCGGGCGACGCCCGGCCGAGGGCTCGCCGGCCAGCCACCCCGCGCCCGCCGACACGCCGCTCCCGCGGGCGGTCCGGCCGAGGGCTCGCCGGCCAGCCACTCCGCGCCGGCCCGGACTGACGCGACCCCGGCGGCGGCAGACGGGCGGGGCGGGTGCCGGGCAGGCGGTCGGGCCCCGGCTCGCCCCGGCACCGAGCGTCGTCAGCCGGCCGGGCGTTCCGGCTGGCAGACGGGGCACCAGTAGGTGACCCGCTCGCCCAGCTCCTCCTTGCGGATCGCGGTGCCGCAGCGACGGCAGGGCTGGGCGCGCCGCCCGTAGACGTAACTGGTCTGCCCGCGGTGCAGCGACCCGGTGGTGCTCTGGGTCCAGCGGCCCCGGTTGGCCGCGAGCAGCCGCTGCGCCAGCGCGACCACGCCGGCGAGGTCCGGCACCGCGCGCACCGGCGTCCACGGCGAGACGCCGCGCAGGAAGAGGATCTCGCACTTGTAGAGGTTGCCGACGCCGGCCAGGTTGCGCTGGTCCAGCAGCGCCTCGCCGATGGTGGCGTCCGGGTGGGCGGCCAGCCGGCGCACCGCCTCGTCCGGGTCCCAGTCCGCGCCGAGCAGGTCGGGGCCGAGGTGGCCGACCAGCGCGTCCTCCTCGGCGGTCGGCACCAGCGCCAGCTCGTGCAGGTGGTAGCCGACGGCCACCGCCTGGGGGGTGCGCAGCACCACCCGGATCAGGTGCGCCGGCCGGGCCGTCCAGCGTTCCCCCGGCGCGTACGCCCGCCACGCGCCCTCCATCCGCAGGTGCGAGTGCAGCGTCCAGCGCGCCCCGCCGCCGTCCGGGCCGTCGGCGTCGCCTCCCGGCGGGCCGGCTCCCGGCGCGGCGTCCGTCGCCGGTGCGCCGCCTCCCGGCGCCTGGCCCGGCGGGGCGGCGAGGCGGAGCAGCAGGTGCTTGCCCCGGCTGGCCGACTCCCGCACCGTCCAGCCGGCGAGGTCGGTCGCGGCGAGCTGTGGCACCCGGAAGTCGCTGCCGGTCAGGCGGGCGCCCGCCAGCGCGCGGTGCAGGACGCGGGCGGTGTTCCAGACGGTGTCGCCTTCGGGCACCCGTCCATCCTCCCTCGCCCGAGCGGCATTCGCATGTGTCGCTATTTGTAGTGAGGTTCCCATTGATCTACCGACAAGAGCAGGATCAGGGAGTTCTGAGGAGAATGCCCATGAAGATGCCGCGACGTCGTATCCCCGCCGCCCTCCTGACCGCCGTCCTCGCCGCCGCCGTCCTGCCCGCCCCGCAGCGCGGCCACCGAGGGGACGTTCCTCGCCGCGCCGCGCACCCTGGCCCGGCCCGCCACCCGGGTCCGCGCCGAGATCACCGCCCGGGCCGCCGCCGGCGCGACCGTGGAGGCCCAGGTGCGGGGCTGGCGGACGGGCGGCTGGACGGAGTGGCGCGACGCCACGGACGGAGCCGTCTTCGACCGCCCGGTGCGCCGGGTGCAGGCCCGGCTGGTGCTCGGGACGCGCCGGTCCGGCGCCACCGTCGAGGTGCGCGCCCTGCGCCTCACCGCAGACACCGCCGCCGCCGTCACCGCCGCCACCCCGGGCCGCACCTACCGGGTGTACGCGACCCGGGTCGGCCTGGTCGGCGAGCTGACCGCCAACGGGCACACCATCGTCCCCCGCGACCACTTCGTGGCGCTGCCCTCCCGGCGCGGCCTGGCCCCGCTGAACACCGGCGACTACACCGTCCGGGTGTGCACCACGAGCGGCAGCCGCTGCGAGTACGCCCCGGTCTGGGACGTCGGCCCCTGGAACACGCGGGACGACTACTGGAACCTGAGCGCGGTGCGGGAGAACTGGAAGGATCTCCCGCAGGGCCGGCCGCAGGCGCAGGCCGCCTACCAGTACGGCTACCACGGCGGGCGGGACCAGTTCGGCCGGGTGGTGTTGAACCCGGCCGGCATCGACCTGGCCGACGGCACCTTCTGGGACGGGTTGCAGCTGAGCACCAACGCCTGGGTCGACGTGGCGTACCTGTGGACCGGGGCGGGCCCGCGCGGCGTGGTCGGCGACGGCCCGCTCAACATCCGCGCCGGCGCGAGCACGGCGTACGCGGTGCGCGGGCTGGCCGCCCGGTACGCCAACGTGCCCATCCAGTGCTACGTGACCGGGCAGACCGTCGCCGGCCCGTACCGCACCACCAGCCGGTGGAACCGCCTCGCCAGCGGGCAGTACGTCAGCCACGCGTACGTCTCGGCGGTCTACGGCGGCACGGTGCCGCCCTGCTGACCCGCGCCTGCGCCGTCGGGCCGGGGCGGCCCCGGCCCGACGGTCAGCCGGCGGCGACCCGCAGCAGGTCGCCCGGCGCCACCGTGAGCAGGTCGACCGCCCGGCCGCCGTTGACCGCCACCGCGACCAGGCCGGCCGAGTCGGCGTGCACCACCAGCCCGCCCGCCGGGGCGTCGCCGAAGGTGCGGCCGTGCACGGCCGCCCGCCCGGCTCCCGGCTCGAAGTCCGCCCGCACCCGCACCCGGGCCGGCAGTGGCGCCAGCAGGTCGGCCGGTGCGGCCAGTTGCACGTTGCCGAAGTGGTCCACGGTCAGCACCTCGGCGGTGAACCCGGCCGCCTCCGACCGGACCACCGGCGCCGGCAGCCGGACGAGCGTCTCCGGGTCGACGGCCGGGCCGGCCCCGGACAGCGGCGCGCCGAGCGCCAGCCGCGCGGCCACCGGCGCGAAGACGTCCCGGCCGTGGAACGTGCTGGAGACCTCGGGCGCGAGCCAGTCCGGCGCGGTCAGCTCGACGGCCGCGGTCACCCCGCCCAGCGCCTCGGCGGCGTCGAGGAGCAGGCCGTTGTCCGGTCCCACCAGCAGCCCGCGCGGCGCGGCCAGCGCGACGCCCCGGCGGGTGGTGCCGACGCCGGGGTCGACCACCGCCACGTGCACGCCCTCGGGCAGGTGGGGCACGGTCTGCGCCAGCACCGCCGCGCCCCGGCGCACGTCGGCCGGCGGGACCAGGTGGGTCACGTCGATCACCCGGGCGGCCGGCGCCAGCCGGGCGATCACCCCGTGGCAGGCGGCCACGAAGCCGTCGGCGAGACCGTAGTCGGTGGTCAGCGAGATCCAGGGGGTGCGGTCCATGCCCGGCAGGTTAGCCGCCGGCGGCGAGCCGCAGCTCAAGGATCAGCTCGTCGTGCAACGGGATGCCGTCCTCGCCGACGACGGGGATGGTCGGCTTCAGCCCGCGGGCCCGGTCCACCGCGCCCCGGTCCACACCCACCAGCCGCAGCCCGCGCCGCTGGTAGAACCGCAGTGCCCGCAGGTTGTCGTTGGTGGTGACGAGCCACATCCGGGCGCGGCCCTCGGCCCGGGCCACGTCCGCGGCGGCCGCCAGCAGCGCCGTGCCGGCGCCCCCGCCGGGCGTCGCCGCGACGACGCTGACCACCTCCAGCCCGTCGCCGTCGCCGTGGTGGGCCAGCGCCCCGACCACCGCGCCGGCGCCGTCGACCGCCACCAGCGTGGGCAGCGTACGCAGGTCGTAGCGGGTGTCGTGGGCGACGACGTACGGGCCGCCCCACTCGCGTTCGTGCAGCGCGTCGACCGCGGCGCGGTCGCTGGTCCGGGCCGGGTGGACGGCCACCCCGGTCATCGTCGGCTCCTCTCGTCGACCGGGTCGGGATCGTACCGCCGCCTCTCCGGGCGGGCACCGGGATTCCGGGTCGACCGGGCGCTGGCGGATATGGGACAGGGCACTGGCCGACCGGCCACTGGCCGGGGTGGGACCGGGTTGGGCAGACTGCCAGGGGTGACCAACCGGAGCCTGCCCGCCGTCGCGGTGCTCGTGATCGCCGCCGCCCTCACCGCCGCCTGCGGGGACGACGCGGAGGACGCCCCGCGCGCCGCGTCCCCGGCCGCCTCGGCGTCGGCCCCGGCCGCCGGCGCCCCGTCGGGCCCCACCGGGGTGCCCGGGACGGCCACCACGGCCACCACGCCCGCCGCCCCGCCGACCGGAGCGGACCCGGCCGGGCCGAGCGCCGGCGGCACCGAACGTCGCCCCGCCACCACGCCGCCGGTGGAGCTGCCCGTCCGGCCGACCGGGACGCCCGGCGCGCGGCAGGTCGTCGACGCGTTCAGGGCCGCCGGGCTGAGGGTGCCGAACCCGCGGGACCGGTCGGTCGACTGCGGGCCCGACGGGCTCGGCCTGGGCTGCTCCGAGCTGATCGCCACCGACGCCGTCACCGTCTACGTCTTCCCGGACGAGTCGAGCGCCAGCGACGTCGCGGAGACCTGGGGCGGTCAGTCCTTCCGGCGCGGCGCCGTGGTGCTCAACTACCTGGAGGCGAGGACGCCCGTGGCCGAGCGCGCCAGGTACGAGAAGGTCCTCACCGGACTGCGCTGACGCGCGGGCCCCCAGCAACCCCAACGGCCCATCCGTCGTCGGACGCGGAGACCCACTCCACCGGGGAGCCCTGCCTGGGTGCGTTCTGCGCCGGCACCACGTCCGGCAGCGGCCCGGGCGCGCTGGGCGCGAGCGGTTCAGCCGCGCAGGCGCACCACGTCCGGCAGCGGCCCGGGCGCGGTGGGCGCGAGCGGTTCAGCCGCGCAGGCGCAGGCCGCGCGGGGTGGCCCGGAAGCCGGCGGCGGTGAGCGCGTCGCGCAGCGGCGAGGACCGCACCGCCTCGCCGTCGGCCCGCTCCACCGACATCGCCCCCAGCGCCCCGGAGTGCACCGCGTCGGCGAGCGCCTTGCCGGCCGCCGCCAGCGTGTCCGCGTCGTCGGTGAAGGAGAGGATGGTCCGCCCGCCGCGCTCGACGTAGAGCACCAGGTCGCCGGCGACCAGCACCACCAGGGCTCCGGCCTTGCGCCCCGCCCGGTGCCCGGTCGCCGGGGCGGCCCCGTCGCCCGAGTCGACCACCCGTTCCGGCCACGGCAGCGCCGCACCGTACGGGTTGGCCGGGTCCGTCGCGGCGAGCACCAGGGCCGGCCCGCCGCGCCCCCGCCCGCCGTCGGCCGGCTCCGCCAGCGCCCGGATCCGGTCCACCGCGCCCGGCACCGCGAACTGCGCCGCGCCGAGGCCCTCGACGAAGTAGCCCCGGCGGGCGGCGCCGCGCTCCTCCAGCGCGGAGAGCACCGGATAGACCGCGGCGAAGCCGCCGGCCACCTGCTCGGCCACGACCGCCCCGCGGGTCACCACGCCGTGCCGTTCGAGCAGCACGTCGGCCAGGGCCGCGGCCCGGCGCGTCGGGTCGGTGTCGCGCTCCGGCAGGCGGGACCAGCGGCCGGCGACGGTCGGCGGGCCGCCGCGGGTCGGCAGGGCCACCCGGCCGGGACGGCGGTAGCGGGTGCGCGGCGCGGCCGGGCGGGACCGGTGCGCCCCGCCGCCGCCGAGCACCGCCCGCAGCGGGGCCAGGGTGTCGTTGGTGAGGTGGCCGGCCCAGACCAGGTCCCAGAGGGCGGCGGTCAACGCGGCGTCGTCGGTCGAGCCCACCCGGTCGGACAGCGACCGGAAGAACAGTGCCTGCCCGTCGCCGAGGGCGTCCAGCACCGCGTCGTGCAGCGGGGTGCGGGTCAGCGCCTCGTCGGGCGGGGGCAGCAGCAGCGGCGCGGCGTCCGCGTACGCGAGGGTGACCCAGCCGTCCCCGCCGGAGATCGCCCCGGAGCCCGCCCAGAGCACCTCACCGCTGGCGCACAGCTCGTCGAGCTGGGCGGGGGAGTAGTCGGTGACCCGGCCGGGCAGCACGAGGCGCTCCAGCGCCGACGCCGGCACCGCCGCCCCCTGCAACTGCTCGATCGCGGCGGCCAGCGCCTCCACGCCGCGCGCCGACGAGCCGACCTGCTGCCACCGGGGCAGGAACGCGGCCAGCGCGCGGGGCGGCACCGGCTCGATCTCCCGGCGCAGCGCGGCGAGCGACCGGCGGCGCAGCAGGCGCAGCACCTCCGCGTCGCACCACTGGGTGCCCGCCGTGTCGGGCGTGAACTCGCCGGAGACGACCCGCCCCGTGGCGCCGAGCCGGCGCAGCGCCTGCTCCACCACGGCCACCCCGAGCCCGAACCGGGCGGCGCAGGTGCTGGCCGCGAACGGGCCGTGCGTACGCGCGTAGCGGGCGACCAGGTCCCCCAGCGGGTCGGCGACCGGGGCGAGGTACGCCTCGGCGACCCCGACCGGCAGGGCCACGCCGAGGGCGTCGCGCAGCCGGGCCGCGTCCTCGACACCCACCCAGCGCTCCTCGCCGGCGACGCGCACCCGCAGCACCCGGCGGGCGGCCGCCAGCTCGGTCAGCCACTCCGCGGGCGCGCCCCGCTCGGCCAGCTCCGCCTCGGACAGGTCGCCGACGACGCGGAGCAGCTCGACCACGTCCTCCGCGTCGCGCGGTCGGCGCTGCTCGGTGAGCCAGCGCAGCTGCCGCTCGGTCTCGGCCAGCACCGCGGGGTCGAGCAGCTCGCGCAGGTCGACGCGGCCGAGCAGCTCGCCGAGCAGGGCCGAGTCCAGCGCCAGCGCGGCGGCCCGACGCTCGGCCAGCGGGGCGTCGCCCTCGTAGAGGAAGGCCCCGACGTAGCCGAACAGCAGCGACCGGGCGAACGGCGACGGCTGGGCCGTCTCCACCTCGACCAGGCGCACCTTGCGGGCGGCGAGATCGCGCATCAGCTCGGCCAGCGCGGGCTGGTCGAAGACGTCCTGGAGGCATTCCCGGGCGGCCTCCAGGGTGACCGGGAAGTCGGCGTACTCGCGGGCGACGTCGAGCAGCTGGGCGGCCCGTTGGCGCTGCTGCCACAGCGGCTGGCGGCGGCGCGGGTCGCGGCGGGGCAGCAGCAGCGACCGGGCCGCGCACTCCCGGAACCGGGACGCGAAGAGCGCGGACGTGCCGACCGACTCCTCGACCAGTTGGGCGATCTCCTCCGGCTCGAAGACCACCACGTCGGCGCCCGGCGGCTCGTCGGCGGTGTCCGGCAGGCGGACGACGATGCCGTCGTCGGAGGGCATCACCTGGGCGTCCACCCCGTAGCGCTCGGCGAGGCGGCGGCCGATCGCCAGCGCCCAGGGCCCGTTGACCCGGGCGCCGAGCACGCTGTGCACGGCCAGCCGCCAGTCGCCCAGCTCGTCGCGGAACCGCTCGACCACCACCGTGCGGTCGTCGGGCAGGGACCGGGTGGCGGCCCGCTGCTCGCGCAGGTAGGCCATCAGGTTGCCGGCGGCCCAGTCGTCGAGCCCGCCGGCCCGCAGCGCGGCGACCGCGGTCTCGTCGTCCTGCCGCAGCAGGGCGCGCACCCGGGCCCCGATGGCCCGGCCCAGCTCGACGGGGCGGCCGAGCTGGTCGCCCTTCCAGAACGGCATCTTCGCCGCCTGCCCGGGGGCCGGGGAGACCAGCACCCGGTCGGGGGTGATCTCCTCGATGCGCCAGGACGAGGAGCCGAGCAGGAACACGTCGCCGACGCGCGACTCGTAGACCATCTCCTCGTCCAGCTCGCCGACCCGGGCGGCCCGTTCGGCGCCGGCCAGGAAGACGCCGAAGAGCCCCCGGTCGGGGATGGTGCCGCCGCTGGTCACCGCGAGCCGCTGCGCGCCGGGCCGGCCGGTGAGCGTGTCCGTTGCGCGGTCCCAGACGAGCCGGGGCCGCAGCTCGGCGAACGCGGTGGACGGGTAGCGACCGGAGAGCATGTCGAGCACGGCGTGCAGCGCCGAGTCGGGCAGCTCGGCGAAGGGCGCCGCCCGGCGGACCACGACGGCCAGGTCGCCGACGTGCCACGGCTCCAGCGCGACCATGGCGACGACCTGCTGGGCCAGCACGTCGAGCGGGTTGCGCGGGTAGTGCAGCTCCTCGATGGCGCCGTCGCCCATCCGCTCGGCCACCACCGTGCAGGAGAGCAGGTCGCCCCGGTGCTTGGGGAAGACCACGCCCCGGGAGACCGCGCCGACCTGGTGCCCGGCCCGGCCCACCCGCTGCAGCCCGGCGGCCACGCTGGGCGGGGCCTCGATCTGCACCACCAGGTCGACCGCGCCCATGTCGATGCCCAGCTCCAGGCTGGAGGTGGCCACCACGGCGGGCAACTGGCCGGACTTGAGCGCCTCCTCGATGTGCTTGCGCTCCTCCCGCGAGACGCTGCCGTGGTGGGCGCGGGCGATCACCGGCGGCGCGCCGGCCACCCCGCCGGCCTGGGCCATCATCTCCGCCGGCGTGCGGCGGACCGGGCCGGCGGGACCGCCCCGCGCGCCCGTGCCCGGACCGGCGGCGCCGTCGCCCCACGTGCCGGCGCCCCGGGCCGGCGCGGCCCGGTCGTCCCCGCCGACGTCGGGGCCGGCCAGTTCCTCGGCGGCCAGCTCGTTCAACCGTGCGCAGAGCCGCTCGGCGGAGCGCCGCGAGTTGGTGAAGACGATGGTCGAGCGGTGCGCCCGGATCAGGGAGAGGACGCGCTCCTCCACCGCCGGCCAGATCGACGCCCGGCGCGGGCCGGGCCCGCCGAGGTCGTCCTCCGGCGGCTCCTGCTCGTCGAGGCGGGTCATGTCCTGCACCGGCACCTGGACGCTGACCTCGATCGTCTTGGCGGTGGGCGGCGCGACGACGTCGACGGGCCGGGCGCCGCCGAGGAAGCGGGCACACGCGTCGACCGGGCGGACCGTGGCGGACAGCCCGATCCGCTGCGCCGGGGCGGGCAGCAGCTCGTCGAGGCGCTCCAGGGAGAGCGCGAGGTGCGCCCCGCGCTTGGTGCCGGCCACCGCGTGCACCTCGTCGACGATCACCGTCTCGACGCCGCGCAGGGAGTCACGGGCGGCGGAGGTGAGCAGCAGGAACAGCGACTCGGGCGTGGTGATGAGGATGTCCGGCGGGGTGCGGGCGAACGCGCGCCGCTCGTCGGCCGGGGTGTCGCCGGTGCGCATCCCCACGGTGATCTCCGGCGGAGCGATGCCGAGCCGGGTGGCGGCCTGCCGGATCCCGGCGAGGGGGGCGCGCAGGTTGCGCTCGACGTCGACCGCGAGCGCCTTGAGCGGGCTGACGTAGAGCACCCGGCACCGGTGCCGCCGGTCGGCCGGGGCCGGCTCGCGGGCCAGCCGGTCGAGCGACCAGAGGAACGCCGCGAGCGTCTTGCCGGAGCCGGTGGGCGCGACCACCAGCGCGTTGCGGCCGGCGGCGACCGAACTCCAGGCGCCGACCTGGGCGGCGGTGGGCGCGGCGAAGGCGGCGGAGAACCATTCCCGGGTGGCCGCGCCGAAACCCGCCATCGCATCCGTCACGCCGTCCATCCTGCCCCGGCGGTGTGACATCCGGCCCCGGGCGGACGCTGATTGTGTCCTGGTCCGGCTCATACGCGATGGTTGTGCCGTTGAATGCGTTAAGTCTTACTTAACTGCTTGCTTGCGACGCGCAACATAAAGTAACTTCACTCGGAGCCGGCCGGGGTGGAGGGGATCGGATGACCGTCGAGCAGCGGAGCTTCGAGCCCGGCACCGACGTGCTCATCCGCAAGGTCGACAGTCACCTCGCCGCCGTCCGCGCCGGACTGGCCGGCCCGGAGTTGGAGCTGGCCGAGCGGCTCGCCGCGGCGCTGCGGGAGCTGGTCGTCTCCACCGCCCAGGCCAGCGCCGCCGACCGGGGCCAGGTCCGCGCCGCGGTGCACTACTTCGTGCTGCGCCGGGAGAGCCGGGGCCGGCTGCTCTCGGTGCGGTCGCTCGCCGCCGCCCAGCGGGTGGTCAACAAGGTCGTGCTCCAGCTCGGCCGCCCCGACCTGCTGGTGGAGACCCGCCGGGAGCGCCCGGCCCGGGAAACCGCCGTCCCCGCCGGCGACGTCGCCGTCGGCTAACCGCGCCGCGCCGCGAGCGCGATGACCGGGGCGGCCGTGGTGGGGCCGACCGCGGCACCCGGCCCCGACGAGAGGCGGTCGGCGCCCGGATCGGACGAATTCCCGCAAAACGGCCCGGCGGGCAGTCATCTGGCGTCTGATCGCACCTAGGTGCCGGCCCACCTCCGGCGCGCGCCGCTGCCACCTCGACCGGGAGTGCGGGTGCTCGTACTGCTGATCCTCCACCTCGTGGCGGCCCTCGTGGCGCCGCTGCTGGTGCGGTGGTGGGGTCCGCGCGCCTGTTACCCGCTGGCGCTGGCGCCGGCCGCGGCCTTCGGCTGGGCGCTGGCCCGCACGCCCGCCGTCCGCGACGGCGGGGCGGTGGTCGAGACCTACCCGTGGATCCGGCAGCTCGGGCTCGACCTGGCGCTGCGGCTGACCACCCTGTCCTGGCTGATGACCCTGCTGGTCGGCGGTGTCGGCGCGCTCGTCCTCGTCTACAGCGCCCGCTACTTCGGCCCCGGGTCGGTCGGGCTGGCCCGGTTCGCCGCGGTGCTGGTGGCCTTCGCCGGGGCGATGCTCGGCCTGGTCCTCGCCGACGACCTGCTGCTGCTCTACGTCTGCTGGGAGCTGACGACGATCTTCTCGTACCTGCTGATCGGGCACAGCACGGAGCGGCGCGCGAGCCGGTGGGCGGCCGCCCAGGCGCTGATCGTGACCACGCTCGGCGGGCTGGCCATGCTGGTCGGGTTCATCATGCTCGGCGAGCACGCCGGCAGCTACCGGTGGTCGGAGATCGCCGCCGGCCCGCTGCCCGGCGGGGCGTACCTGGTCACGGCGGTGCTGCTGGTCCTGACCGGGGCGCTGTCCAAGTCGGCGGTGCTGCCGTTCAGCTCCTGGCTGCCGGTGGCGATGGCGGCGCCCACGCCGGTGAGCGCGTACCTGCACGCCGCCGCGATGGTGAAGGCCGGCGTCTACCTGATCGGGCTGCTCGCCCCGGTGCTGGCGGCGGTCGGCCCGTGGCGGCCGGTGGTGCTCGTCGCCGGCCTCGCGACCATGCTCACCGGCGGCTGGGCGGCGCTGCGGCAGACCGACCTGAAGCTGCTGCTGGCCTACGGCACGGTCAGCCAGCTCGGCCTGCTCGCGGTGGTCGTCGGGGCGGGCACCCCGGACGCCGCGCTGGCCGGCGCGGCCATGCTGCTGGCCCACGCCCTGTTCAAGGCGGCGCTGTTCCTCGTCGTCGGCATCGTCGACCACGGCGCCGGCACCCGCGACCTGCGGGAACTGTCCGGCCTGGGCCGGCGGGCGCCGCTGCTGGCCACCGTCGCGGTGCTCGCCGCCGCGTCGATGGCCGGCCTGCCGCCGCTGGTCGGCTTCGTCGCCAAGGAGGCCGTGCTGGCCGCCTTCACCGACCGGCCCGCCGTGCTCGCCGTGCTGGTGGCCGGCACCGCGCTCACCGTCGCCTACAGCGCCCGGTTCGTCTGGGGCGCGTTCGCCACCCGGCCCGGCGTGGCACCGACCGGCGTGGGCCGCGTCGCCGCGCCGATGCTCGCCCCGCCGGCCCTCCTGGCCGTCCTCGGGTTGGTCGCCGGCCCCGCCGCCGGGATCCTCGACGCCCTGCTCAGCCCGTACGCCGAGCTGTTCGGCGCGGTCGGCGGGCACCTGGCGCTGTGGCACGGCCCCAGCCCCGCGCTGGGCCTCTCCGCCCTCGCCGTGGCCGGCGGCGCGGCGCTGCACGCGCTGCGCGGCCCGCTCGCCCCGGCGCTGGCCCGGCTGCACGTCCCGATCGGCGGCAACCAGGGGTACGAGTGGGTCATCGGCCGGTTCGACCGGCTGGCCATCGAGGTCACCGGCGTGACCCAGCGGGGCTCGCTCCCGCAGTACCTCGGGGCCATCCTGCTCGCGCTCGTCGTGCTGCCCGGCGGGGCGATGCTGGCCACCCGCCCGTGGCGGGACCGGATCGACCTGTGGGACACCCCGCTGCAGGTCGTCGTGGTGGCCGTGGTCGCCGTGGCGGCGCTGCTCGCGGTGGGCGCCCGCCGGCGGCTGACGGCGATGCTGCTGGTCGGGATGACCGGCTACGGCAGCGCGATGCTCTTCGTGCTCTACGGCGCGCCGGACCTGGCCCTGACCCAGTTCCTCGTCGAGACCGCCACCATCGCGGTGTTCGTGCTGGTGCTGCGCCGGCTGCCCCAGCGGTTCTCGGCCCGCCCGCGCCGGCGCCGCTGGCTGCGCCGGGCGATCGGCCTGGCCGCCGGTGTGGCGGCGGCCGGGTTGGCGCTGACCGCCGCGGCGGCCCGCCGGGCGCCGACCATCTCCGAGGCGTTCCCCGACCTGGCGGTCGCCCAGGGGTACGGCCGCAACGTGGTCAACGTGACCCTGGTCGACATCCGGGCCTGGGACACGATGGGGGAGCTGGCGGTCCTGGTGGTGGCCGCGACCGGCGTGGCCAGCCTGGTCTTCCAGCGGTCCCGGACCGGGCCGCGTCCGCGCCGGCCGGAGCCGTCGGGCCGGGCGCGCCGGCCGGGCCGCCCGGTCTGGCTGCGCGGCGGCGTGACCCTGCACGAGCGGCACCGCTCCATCGTGCTGGAGGTGGTCACCCGGCTGATCTTCCACACCGTGGTGGTCTTCTCCCTGTTCCTGCTCTTCTCCGGCCACAACGCGCCGGGCGGCGGCTTCGCCGGCGGCCTGGTGGCGAGCCTGGCGCTCGTCGTGCGCTACCTCGCCGGCGGCCGCGACGAGCTGGCCGAGGCGGCCCCGGTCGGCGCCGGCACGGTGCTCGGCGCCGGCCTCCTCGTCTCGATCGGCACCGGAGTGATCCCGCTGCTCGCGGGCGGGTCGGTGCTCGAGAGCGCCCGGGTCGACCTGTGGCTGCCGCTGATCGGCGACTTCTACCTGGTCACCTCCCTCTTCTTCGACGTCGGGGTCTACCTCGTGGTGATCGGGCTGGTGCTGGACATCCTGCGCAGCCTCGGCGCCGAGGTGGACCGGCACATCGAGGCGGCCGGCAGCCCCGCCGGCGGGCTGCGCGTCGACCGGGAAGGGGAGCGGCCGTGAGGCCGGGCGTGGAGGGGCCGACCCTGGTGCTGGTCATCGCCGTCGGGGTGCTGGTCGGCTGCGGGGTCACGCTGCTGCTGGAGCGCAGCCTGACCCGGATCCTGCTCGGGGTCATCCTGCTCGGCAACGGGGTCAACGCGCTCATCCTGATGGGCGGGCGAGCGGGCGCCGCGCCGGTGGTCGGCGTCGCGCCCGCCAGCCGGCTGAGCGACGCGCTGCCCCAGGCCATGATCCTCACCGCCATCGTGATCACCTTCGGGTTGACCGCGTTCCTGCTGGCCGTGAGCTACCGCAGCTGGTATCTGACCGGCGACGACGAGGTGCCCGACGACATCGAGGACCGGCAGATCAGGCGGGCGGCAGAGCGCAACGAGGCGGCCGTCGCGGCCGACCTCGGCGGCGAGGGCCCCGACGCCGACCCCGAGCAGGTCGACCCCGAGCTGCCGCGCCGGCTCCGGCCCGGGGACGGTCCCGGATGACCGGGTACGCGGAACGGGCCGCCCGGTGAGCGCGCTCGTGCCGCTGCCGGTGGTGGTGCCGCTGCTGGGCGCGGCGCTGACCCTGCTGCTGGCCCGGTGGCCCCACCTGCAACGGGCCGTCAGCGTGACCTGCCTCGCCGCCACGCTGGTGGTGGCGGCGCTGCTGCTCGTGCAGGCGTACCGGCACGGGCCGGTGGTGGTGCAGGTCGGCGGGTGGCCGGCGCCGGTGGGCATCGTGCTGGTCGCCGACCAGTTGGCCGCGCTGATGCTGGTGGTCTCCTCGGCGGTGACCCTCTGCGTGCTGCTCTACTCCGTCGGTCAGGGCCAGGCGGACTTCGGCGAGACCGTCCCGGTGACCATCTACCACCCCACCTACCTGGTGCTGACCGCCGGCGTGACGAACGCGTTCCTCGCGGGCGACCTGTTCAACCTCTTCGTCGGCTTCGAGATCCTGCTGGCCGCGAGCTTCGTGCTGATCACCCTCGGCGGCACCGAGGCGCGGATCCGCACGGGCTCGACGTACGTGGTGGTCAGCCTCCTCTCCTCGATGCTGTTCCTCACCGCGGTGGGCCTGGTGTACGCGGCCACCGGCACGCTGAACATGGCCCAGCTCGCCCACCGGCTCGACGCGCTGCCGGACGGCGTACGGCTGAGTCTGGAGCTGATGCTGCTGCTCGCCTTCGGGGTCAAGGCGGCGGTCTTCCCGCTCTCGGCCTGGCTGCCGGACAGCTACCCGACCGCGCCGGCCCCGGTCACGGCGGTCTTCGCCGGCCTGCTCACCAAGGTCGGCGTCTACGCGATCATCCGGACCGAGACGCTGCTCTTCCCCGGCGGCCAGGTCGCCGGGCTGCTGATGGTGGTGGCCGGCCTGACCATGGTGGTCGGCGTCCTCGGCGCGGTGGCCCAGTCCGACATGAAGCGGCTCTTCTCGTTCACGCTGGTCAGCCACATCGGCTACATGATCTTCGGGGTGGCGCTGAGCACCGTGGCCGGGCTGTCCGGCGCGATCTTCTACGTGGTGCACCACATCACCATCCAGACCACGCTGTTCCTGGTCGCCGGGCTGGTCGAGGAGCGGGCCGGCAGCACCGACCTGCGCAGGCTCGGCGGGCTGGCCCGGGTGGCGCCGCTGCTCGCGGTGCTCTTCTTCGTGCCGGCCATGAACCTCGCCGGCGTGCCGCCGTTCTCCGGGTTCCTCGGCAAGCTCGGCCTGCTCCAGGCCGGGGTGGCGGCCGGCGGGCCGCTGCCCGGCGCGCTGGTCGCGGCGGGGACGCTGACCAGCCTGCTCACCCTCTACGTGGCCTCGCGGGTGTGGAACATCGCCTTCTGGCGCGCCCCCCGGCTGGCCACCGCCGAGCCGGTGGTCCGGCTGCCGGGGCTGATGGTCGGCGCGACGGTCGCGCTGGTGGCGCTCGGGCTGGCGCTGACCGTCGTCGCCGGGCCGCTCTTCGACGTCACCGCCGACGCGGCCGTCGACCTGCGCGCGCGCACCCCGTACATCCGCTCCGTGCTGCCCGGCGGCGCCTCGTGAACCGCGAACCGGTCGGGCCGCACCGGGGCCGGGCGGGGCGGTGGCGCGACCAGCTGATCGCGCTCGGCTGGCTGGTGCTGGTCTGGAACCTGCTCTGGGGCGACTTCTCCTGGGGCAACCTGGTGGGCGGGGTGCTGGTGGCCGGGGCGGTGCTGCTGTTCTTCCCGCTGCCGCCGGTCAGCTTCGGCGGCCGGCTGCGGCCCCGGGCGCTGCTGGTCTTCCTGGTGCGGTTCGTCGGCGAGCTGGTCAGCGCCAGCGCACACGTGGCCCGCATCGCCGTGCAGCCGGGCTGCCGGCCGCGGGGCGCGATCATCGCGGTGCGCCTGCGGGTGCGCACCGACCTGAACCTGGCCCTCACCGCCGAGGCGGTCTCGTTGGTGCCGGGCACGCTGATCATCGAGGTGGACCGGGACGCCGGCGTCCTCTACGTGCACGTGCTCGACGTCCGCGGCCCGCAGGACCTGACCGCCAGCCGGGAGCGGATCCTCGCCGTCGAGCGGCGGGTCGTCCGGGCGGTCGGCTCCGCCGCGGAGGTGCGCCAGGTGGACACCGATCCCGTCGACAGGGGAGTCCTACCGTGACCGCCTTCCTCGCCGTCGTCCTCACCGGCCTGTTCTCGGTGACCGCGCTGCTCGCGCTGATCCGGCTCTACCGGGGGCCGTCCCTGATCGACCGCGTGGTCGCGGCCGACATGCTGCTCGCCACCATGGTCGGCGCGGTCGGCGCCGAGGCGGCGGTCAACCGCCACGCCACGACCCTGCCGGTGCTGGTGGTGCTCTCCCTGCTCGGTTTCGTCGGCTCGGTGTCGTTGGTCCGCTTCGCCGTCCGCGACGGGGAGGAGGCGTGATGCTCGGTACGGTCGCCGACTGGGTCGGCGCTGGCTGCCTGGTCGCCGGCGCGTTGCTGAGCCTCGCCGCCGGGATCGGGGTGCTGCGCTTCCCGGCCACGCTGGACCGGATGCACGCGGCCACCAAGCCGCAGGTGCTGGGGGTGCTGCTCCTGCTGCTCGGCGTGGCGGTGCGGCTGCGTACCCCGGCCGACCTGGGCATGGTGGCGTTGGTCGGACTTTTCCAGCTGGCCACCGCTCCGGTGGCGGCGCAGATGATCGGCCGGGCCGCCTACCGCACCGGCCGGGTGGACCCCGGCCTCCTCGACGCCGACGAGTTCGCCGACCGCTGACCGCCGGCCACTGACCGCCGACCGCCGACCGCCGACCGCCGGCCGGGTGCCGGCGCGGCGCGCCGGTCGCGCACCCCGGCCGGGCGGTGGGCTGCTGGCCCCGCGGCGTCCCAATTCGGGGAATGCGGCGATTCTGAGTCTTGCGTATTGCCGGAGGGCCGGTCCCGCTGCACTCTTTCGCAGTGATGGCTGTCGATCAATAGTCGTCCATCGGCGACCGCCCACCCGGCGGAGCCGACCCCGCTCCCACCCCGGAGGACCCATGAGACCCCCCACCCCCCGCTCCGCCTGGCTGGCCGCGCTGGCCGTGGCGGCGGCGACCGTCGTGACCGCATCCGCGGCGACCGCCGCGCCCACCGCCGCCGTCCGGGCCGCCGTCCCCGCCGCCGGGCCGGCGGCGCTCGCCGCGGCGCCGGACATCCCGCTGGCCAACGTGAAGGCACACCTGTCCCAGTTCCAGTCCATCGCCACCGCCAACGGCGGCAACCGGGCACACGGCCGTCCCGGCTACCTCGCCTCCGTCAACTACGTCAAGGGACAGCTCGACGCGGCCGGGTTCACCACCGTGGTGCAGTCGTTCACCTACAACGGCGCCACCGGCTACAACCTGATCGCCGACTGGCCCGGCGGCGACCCGAACCAGGTGGTGATGACGGGAGCGCACCTGGACAGCGTCTCCGCCGGCCCCGGCATCAACGACAACGGCTCCGGCTCGGCGGCGATCCTGGAGACCGCGCTCGCGGTGGCCCGCAGCGGCCTGACCCCCACCAAGCACCTGCGTTTCGGCTGGTGGGGGGCCGAGGAGCTGGGGCTGCGCGGCTCGCAGTACTACGTGAACAACCTGCCGTCGACCGAGCGCACCAAGATCAAGCAGTACCTGAACTTCGACATGGTGGGCTCGCCCAACGCCGGCTACTTCGTCTACGACGGCGACAACTCCGACGGCGTGGGCTCCGGCCCCGGCCCGGCCGGCTCGGCGCAGATCGAGCAGACCATTCAGGCGTACTTCACCTCCATCGGCGTGCCGACCCGGGGCACCGACTTCGACGGCCGCAGCGACTACGGGCCGTTCATCAGCGTCGGCATCCCGGCCGGCGGCACCTTCACCGGCGCCGAGGGCATCAAGTCCAGCACCCACGCCTCGCTCTGGGGCGGCACGGCCGGCCAGGCGTTCGACCCGTGCTACCACCGCTCCTGCGACACCAGCACCAACATCAACGACACCGCGCTGGACCGCAACGCCGACGCGATCGCGCACACGGTCTGGGCGCTGGCCGGGGCCGGGACCCCGCCGGGCAGCACGGTGTGGAGCGACACCTTCGAGACCGCGACCGGGTGGACCGCCAACCCGGCCGGCACCGACACCGCCACCCTCGGCGGGTGGGAGCGCGGCGACCCCGCGGCCACCAGCAGCTCGGGCGTGACCACCCAGCTCGGCACGACGGTCAGCGGCAGCTACGCCCTGGTCACCGGGCCGCTCGCCGGCAGCAGCGCGGGGGCGTACGACCTCGACGGCGGGGTGAGCACCATCCAGTCGCCGGCGATCACGCTGCCGTCGACCGGCACGCTCAACCTCTCCTTCTCCTGGTACCTGGCCCACCTGAACAACGCCAGCAGCGCCGACTACCTGCGCGTGCGGGTGGTCGGGAGCAGCACCGTCACGGCGCTGAACGCGGCCGGGGCCGCGAGCAACCGGGCGGCGGCCTGGCAGAGCGCCGGTGTGGACGTCTCGGCCCTGCGCGGACAGACCGTACGGATCGTCGTCGACGCGGCGGACGCGAGCGGCGCCAGCCTCGTCGAGGCGGCCGTGGACGACGTGCGGATCACCCAGAGCTGAGCCGGCGCGGCCCCCTGTCAGGCCGTGAACCGGACGACAGGGGGCCTTCGGCGCACCTTCAGCGGGCGTACAGCCGGCACGGATAAAATGGCTGCATGATCGACTCGTCTGCCCAGGAGGGCAGCAGTAGCGAGCCGGGTCCTGCCCGGCGATTCCCGACCCCGACGGCCACGGGAGCCCTGAGCGACCCGTGTTGATCGTCCTCGGTCTTCTCTTCATCATCGTTCTCACCGCCGCCACCGGTTACTTCGTGGCCCAGGAGTTCGGTTACGTCGCCGTCGACCGGGGCAGGCTCAAGCAGCTCGCCGACGACGGCGACAAGGCCGCCGCCCGGGCCCTCGAGGTGACCGGACGGCTGTCGTTCATGCTCTCCGGCGCCCAGCTCGGCATCACCGTCACCGCCCTGCTGGTCGGTTACGTCGCCGAGCCGTTCCTCGGCGCCGGGCTGGCCGAGCTGCTCGGGGTGGCCGGCGTCTCCACGGCGGTCAGCCTGCCGCTCTCGGTCGCCCTGGCCCTGCTCATCGCGACGGTGGTGCAGATGGTCCTGGGCGAGCTGGCCCCGAAGAACCTCGCCATCGCCCGGGCCGAGCCCCTGGCCAGGGCCCTGAGCCGCTCCACCCTGATCTACCTCAAGGTGGCCGGCCCGTTGATCAAGCTCTTCGACCGCGCCGCCGTGCGGCTGCTCCGCCGCGTCGGCATCGAGCCGATCGAAGAGCTGCCCAGCGGTGCCACCCCGGAGGACCTGGAGCAGATCATCGCGGAGTCCCGCCAGGAGGGGCACCTGACCGCCGAGATGTCCACGCTGCTCGACCGGGGGCTCGACTTCCGTGAGCTGACCGCCGGCGAGGCCATGGTGCCCCGCGTCGACGTGCACACCGTTCGCGCGCACGAGCCGGTCAGCCGGGTGGTCGAGCTGCTGGACACCGGCAAGTCCCGCTTCCCCGTACGCGGCGCGGAGGGTGTCGACGACCTGGTCGGCGTCATCGGCATCGCCGACGTGCTCGGCGTGCCCCCGGAGCGCCGCGCGACCACCCCGGTCAGCGCGGTGGCCGGCCCACCGCTGCTGGTGCCGGAGACGCTGCCGCTGCCGACGGTGCTGGACCGGCTCCGGTCCGGCCACCGGCAGCTCGCCTGCGTGGTCGACGAGTACGGCGGCTTCGCCGGCGTGATCACCCTCGAGGACATCGCCGAGGAGCTGGTCGGCCCGATCCGCGACGAGGACGACCCGCCCGAGCGGGCCCCGGCCCGGCAGGACGACGGCTCCTGGGTGGTGCCGGCCCGCTGGCGCATCGACGAGGTCGCCGACAGCACCGGCATCGCCCTGCCCGAGGCTCCGGAGTACGACACCCTCTCCGGGCTGGTCATGCGGGAGCTGGGCCGGGTGCCCGAGGTCGGCGACCGGCTGGAGATCAACCTGACCGCCGACGGCGACGACGGCGCGGTCGAGCCGCGCGCCTTGGTCGAGGTGCTGGCCGTCGACCGGCACGTGGCCGACTCGGTCCGGCTGCGGGTCGCCGAGCCGGGGGAGGTGTCGGCGTGAGCCCCGGCATCGCGCTGTTCACGTCGGTGATCCTGCTGGCGTTGAACGGATTCTTCGTGGCCGCCGAGTTCGCCCTGGTGGCCAGCAAGCGCTACCGGCTGGAGCAGGCGGCCGCCGGTGGCGGTCGGGCCGCCCGGGCCGCGCTGGACGGGGTGCGGGAGCTGTCGCTGATGCTCGCCGGCGCGCAGCTCGGCATCACGCTGTGCACCCTGGGGCTCGGCGCGCTCGCCGAGCCGGCGATCGAGCACCTGCTCAGTCCGCTGCTGCACGCGGTCGGGTTGCCGGACGCCGCCAGCCACGCCGTCGCGCTGATCCTCGCGCTCAGCGTGGTCACCTTCCTGCACCTGGTGGTCGGCGAGATGGCGCCGAAGTCCTGGGCGATCACCGACGCGGAGCGCTCGGCGATGCTGCTGGCGTTGCCGTTCCGCGCCTTCGCGCGGGTCGCCCGGCCGGTGTTGTCGCTGATGAACGCCCTGGCCAACGCGATGCTGCGGCTGGTCAAGGTCAACCCGCAGGACCAGCTCGCCCAGGTACACGGCCCCGACGAGCTGCGCATCCTGCTGGAGCAGTCCCGCGAGCACGGGCTGCTCGGCGCCGAGCAGCACCAGATGCTGACCAGCATGCTGGAGCTGCAGGCCACCACGGTGGCCCAGGTGATGGAGCCGTTCCACCAGATGGTGACGGTCCGCCGCGACGAGGACGCCACCCGGATCGAGCAGGTCAGCCGGGACAGCGGCCGGTCGCGGCTGGCCGTGCTGGACGCGAACGGCGACGTCTGCGGCCTCGTCCACGTCCGGGAGGCGGTGCGGGCCACCACCACGGGTCGTACGACCACCGCCGGTGACCTGATGACCAACGCCTTCACCCTGCCCGCCTCGGCCACGGTGACCGAGGCGGTGGCGGCGATGCGGGCCCGGCAGTCCCAGCTCGCGCTGGTGCGCAACGGCGGCGGGCCGACCCGGCCGATCGGCTTCGTCGCGCTGGAGGACCTGCTGGAGGAGGTCATCGGCGAGTTCGACGACGAGACCGACCCGGTGCCGCGCGGCCGACGCATGAGGTGACGCCGCCGGCGTCCGTGCGGTCTTCACCGAAGACCGCACGGA
>NZ_JBPQTP010000027.1:0-63838 GCF_051386395.1 Micromonospora sp. URMC 106 | reverse complement strand
CGCCGCCCCTGGTCGCATTGATCACGATCTTGGCAGTGTCATTCTTGCTGTTCGGGTCGCCGGTCAGCCGGACGATGACGGCGCCCGAGGCGTCTGGGACGACCTTGTCGATGCGCAGGCCGAACTCGTAAGAGTGCTCCGCGCCCTTCGGGGTCTCGGTTGCCTGGCAGCCGTACTCCTTGGCGCCCGGCTCACCCCACTGGCCGTTCCACAGGTCCCACTCGTCGTCAGAGGTGTATGGCTGGCAGTCGCCGGAGACGTCGACCGCGGTGGTGCCCTCCGGGACAGTCACCCGGAACACCGGCTGGCCCTGGTATTCGAGCAGGGCCGGCCCGAGGTTGATGAAGGCCGGCCGCACCTGGACGACGTCGCCCTTCTTTCCGCTGGCGGTGGCACCCTTGGCGCCAAGATCGGCCCGGTTGTCGCCGGTCACCTTCACGGAGATATCAGTGAAGCTGTTCATCTGGTCCGGGTCGGTCTGGGGCACCCGGGACCTGGCCTCGGCATCCTCAACGAGGCGCAGCTTGGTCCCGGTGCCGGGCTCGCCGTCCTGCGGCCACTGCCGGCTGACCAGCTCCCAGTCGTCCTTGGTCCACCAGACGCTCGTCGCAAGCAGGCTGGCGCCCGTCCGGGCGTCCTTGTGGAGCTGGAAAGGCAGGTCCGTGGAGAGCCGATAGCTCTTGCCCGGCTGCAGTTCCTCATCGAAGGTGCAGAGCACGCCCGCGTAGTCACTCAGCCGGCAGTTCGAGTAGTTGCCCGCGTACTGGTAGAGGTAGTCGCTGTTGACCAGCAGTACGGCGCCGTGGCTGGTCTTCTCGCTCCCGTTGCGGACGGCCGCCGGCGTGCCGACCTTGCTGCCCGGAGCGCCGCTGACGCTGGCCGTCGGGGCGGTCTGAAGGTCGACGCTCTCGGCGAGGGTGACGGTGGAGGTGGTTTTGACCGTCCGGCCGCCAGACGTCAGCGCGTACTTCAGTTGGCCCTGCTTGCCCGGCGTGGCGTTGTGCTTTCCGGTGACCTGGATGCCGAGCCAGGGGCCGTCGTCCTCGCTGATCTCGGTCTCACAGCGCACAACCTGGGCCGTGGTCTCACACGCCCATCCCCAGCCTTCCCCGGGCTGCTCCAAAACCGCGAAGTCGGAGATGCCCGAGAAGTCGATGTCCAGGGTGGTGCGACCGAACTGGTGGGGATTTTCCGAGTCCGTCGGCGAGGCGTAGAAGTAACCGGCGGCCGTGTGATCGGCGGCGACGAGGATGTCGTGGGCGCCGGCCTCGAACGGAGCGTCGTCCTCGGCGACGGCGGGGGAGGCGGAGGCGGCGACGAGCGCGCCTGCGACGCCCAGCCCGGCCAGCCAGCGCCGGGTGGAGTGCTCGAGCATGGGGGGGTTCCTCACGTGGGGGGTGCCAGGAGTGGCCAGCGGATCTTAAGGAGTCGTTAAGACTCGCCGCTGCCCCCGACCCGCCCTTGGGGCCAATATCGACCGAACGGCTGAGCAGGATCGCCGCAACGTTCCGGCTGCCCGCGTCCGTCATCGGGAGCAGGAGCCCGGGAGGTGCAGTGACGTACGAGGAGTTCGCCGACTCACGGCTGGCCGCGCTGCTGCGGTACGCGGTCATGCTGACCGGTGACCCGCACCAGGCGCAGGACCTGGTGCAGGACACGATGGTCCGGGCGCAGCTCAACTGGCGTCGGGTGGCCCGTGCCGACTCGCCCGAGCGCTACGTCCGCCGGATGTTGACCAACCAGTACGTCGACTGGCGGCGGGGCTCCTGGATGCGCCGGGTGCTGCTGCGCGCCGAGGCCGACGACGCGGTGGCGGTGCCGGCCGACCACGCCCAGCCAGAACCCGGACCGGGTGCGCTGACCCTCGGGGCGGGACGCCACCGGGTCGTCCGGTCGCGTCCCGCCCCGGACCACGCCGTCAGCGGTAGTCGTCCTCGTCGGCGGCGACCACCCGGGCCTGCTCCATGGCGTCCCAGTCGTCGACCTCCAGGCCGCGGTGCGGCTCCGTGTCGGCCTCGCCGGGGCCGACCACGGCGGCCTGCTCGACCGCGTCGGCCGGTTCCGCCTCCATGTCGCGCTCCTCGGGGCTGAGGTGGTCGCTGGGGGCGAAGTCCTCGTCGGGCTGACCCATCAGTCCCTCCCGGGATCTCGGCGGACGGTTCCCACACACCGTACGGGCTGCGCCCGCCCGCCGCTCGGAAGCGGAGTCGACCGAATCGCCCCACCGGCCGCCGCCCCCGGTGCCAGGATGGTCGCGTGGGCTTCCTGATCCGGCTGGCGATCACCGCGGTCGCGCTGTGGATCACCACGTTGATCGTGCCCGGGGTGGAGGTGGGTGGCCGGTCCGGCACCGACACCGCGCTCACGCTCGTCGTCGTGGCATTGATCTTCGGTGTGGTCAACGCGGTGCTCAAGCCGCTGATCAAGGTGTTCGGCTGCGTCTTCTACCTGCTCACCCTCGGCCTGTTCGCGCTGGTGGTCAACGCCCTGCTGTTCCTGCTGACCGACCGGCTCGCCCGGGCGTTCGACCTGCCGTTCGACGTGGAGGGTTTCTGGGCCGCGTTCTGGGGCGCCATCGTGATGGCCGTGGCCACCTGGCTGATCAGCGTCGTGGTGCCCGACAGGTGGGAGGAGCGGTGAGGCCCGCCGCCGAGGTTCGGGCGCGTACCGGGTCGGTTGTGCCGGCGGCCCGTCGCTACGGGATACTGCCGACGGTGGACAGCGCGGTCCGGCGCACCCAAGGACAACAGCGGCCGGCGACGGCCGACAGCGGTAAGTAAGGAGCGTTCGACATGCCCATCGCTTCCCCCGAGACCTACGCGGAGATGCTGGACCGCGCCAAGGCCGGCCGGTACGCGTATCCCGCGATCAACGTGACGTCCTCGCAGACCCTGAACGCTGCGCTCAAGGGCTTCGCCGACGCGGAGAGCGACGGCATCATCCAGGTCTCGACCGGTGGCGCGGAATACCTCTCCGGACCCTCGATCAAGGACATGGTGACCGGCGCGGTGGCGTTCGCCGCCTACGCGCACGAGGTCGCCAAGAAGTACCCGGTCAACATCGCCCTGCACACCGACCACTGCCCGCAGGAGAAGCTGGACAAGTTCGTCCGGCCGCTCATGCAGATCTCCAAGGAGCGGGTGGCCGCCGGCCAGGAGCCGCTGTTCCAGTCGCACATGTGGGACGGCTCGGCCGTGCCGGTGGCGGAGAACCTCCAGATCGCGGCCGAGCTGCTCGACCGGGCCGCCGAGGCCAAGATCGTCCTGGAGATCGAGGTCGGCGTCGTCGGCGGCGAGGAGGACGGCGTCGAGAACGCCATCAACGACAAGCTCTACACCACCGTCGAGGACGGCCTGGCCATGGTCGAGGCGCTCGGCCTGGGCGAGAAGGGCCGCTACATGGCGGCGCTGACCTTCGGCAACGTGCACGGCGTCTACAAGCCGGGCAACGTCAAGCTCCGTCCGGAGATCCTCAACCAGATCCAGGAGGCGGTCGGCGCCAAGTACGGCAAGGAGAAGCCGCTCAGCCTGGTCTTCCACGGCGGCTCGGGCTCGCTGCTGTCGGAGATCCGCGAGGCGCTCGACTACGGCGTGGTGAAGATGAACATCGACACCGACACCCAGTACTGCTTCTCCCGCCCGGTCGCGGACCACATGTTCCGCAACTACGACGGCGTCCTCAAGGTCGACGGCGAGGTCGGCAACAAGAAGATGTACGACCCGCGGGTCTGGGGCAAGGCCGCCGAGGCCGGCATGGCCGCCCGCGTCGTGGAGGCCTGCGAGCACCTGCGCTCGACCGGCACCACGCTGGCCAAGTGACGCGCTGACGCGTACCGCCGACGGCCGGTTCCCCGCTCGGGGGCCGGCCGTCGGCGTGCCCGGCTCCGTCAGGTCGCGGTGAGCACCCGGACGGCCTCGTGGACGTCGTCGGTGAGGTGCACGGTGGCCGACAGGTCGCCGAACGGCGAGGCGCTCAGCAGCGGCCGCAGCAGCGCCTCCACCGGCAGCTCCCGGGTCCAGTACGCGCGGTCCAGGAAGACGTACGCGCCGCTGGCGCCGTCGGTGCCGTAGTAGGTCTTGGTGGCCGCCTGGAACACCTCCTGCACGGTGCCGGCCCGGCCGGGCGCGAAGACGATCCCGCCCCGGGCCAACCGCAGGATGGTGTCCTCCCGGATGGCGTTGGAGAAGTACTTGGCGATCCGGCCGGCGAAGAGGTTCGCCGGCTCGTGCCCGTAGAGCCAGGTGGGGATGGCGAGCCCGCCGGTGCGCGCCCAGTCCACGTCGCCGCCGGCCAGGGCGGCCGAGTCGACGCGGGACACGCTGGCCGGGTCGGCGGCGCGGGGCCGGGGCGGCGTCACCGGCCGGCCGTAGAGCTCCCGCACCCGCAGCGCCGCCGCCGTGTAGCGGTCGTGGTCGGTGAAGTCCGGCGCGCCGGCGAGCAGGTCGATCGCCGCGTCCAGGTCCTCGACCGGCCGCAGCGCCAGGAACGCGCCGAGGTTGGCGGCCTCCATCACCCCGGGCCCGCCGCCGGTCACCACCAGCCGGTCGGCCCGGGCCAGCTCCCAGCCCAGCACCGCCGCCATCCGGTACGGCACGCTGCCGCGCGGCACGGCGTGCCCGCCCATGATGCCGATGACCGACTGCGGCCCGTGGGTGGCGAGCCAGGCGCGGGTGGCGTCGGCGAGCGCGTTGTCCACGCCGTGGTCGTGCAGCCGCTGGCCGAGCGCCTCCCTGACCTCCGGCAGCGCGCCGCCGTGCGCGCGGAAGTGTTCGTAGACCCGGGTGTCGTACATCCCGGCGAACCCGCCCTCGGCGAAGCCGGCGGCGAGGTCCTCCGGGGTGTAGAGATGCGACGGCTGGGTCGGGTAGGGCAGCCCGGAGAACGGCGGCACCACGTTCGCGCCGCGCCGGACCAGGTCGGCGCCGACCTCCCGGGAGGCGAAGCGGCACCCGACGAAGAGGGTGCCGGCCACCTCGATCCCGGTGAGGTCGGGGACGGGTGCGAGGTCCAGCCGCAGCCCCTGCACGGTCAGCCCGACCAGGCTGCCCGTGGCCAGTCGCCGGTCGAACTCGGCGCGGGTCTCGATCTCGTCGGTGCAGGTGTGCGGCTCGATGACGTCCGCGGGAGGTGGGGTCGGCACCCTCGCCATCCTGCCCCGCCCGGGCAAGCGGCCAAACCCGCGGGGTGGCCCCGGCCGGCGGCGGTGCGGGCGCCGCGCAGTCCCCGTGGGGGCGGCGCGGCGGGCCGTCCCGGCTCGCGGGGATCGCGCCGGCCTGCCCCGGAATGGACAGGAGCCCGGCGGCTGCAGCCACCGGGCTCCTGCATAACCCGGTCCTGGGGAGGCTCCGGACCAATAGTTGTAGTGGAAAACATCTGCCGGTGGCATAGGCCGCAGGCGTGACCAACTCCTCAGCCGTTCAGTCAACCGGCTCGGCCAACCCCCTCGCGCGGCCACGGGCGAAGCGGGTTGAATGGGACGATGCAGAACCTGTTGCCGGAACCACCGGCCACCCTCCTCCCCGCGCACGACGAGGCCGACGCCGCCCTGGCCGCCGCCGAGCAGGCCGGCAGCGACGAGGCGTACGCCGAGGTGGCGGCGCGCTTCCCGACCTACAGCGCCGGCTGGGGCGCGCTGGCGGCCCGGGCCCTCGCCGCGAGCCAGGTCATCCCGGCGTACGCCTACGCGCGCACCGGCTACCACCGTGGGCTGGACCAGCTGCGCCGCAACGGCTGGAAGGGGCACGGCCCGGTGCCGTGGTCGCACGAGCCGAACCAGGGCTTCCTGCGCTGCCTCTACGTGCTGTCCCGCGCCGCGGACGAGATCGGCGAGGCGGACGAGGCCGCCCGCTGCGCCCAGTTCCTGCGGGACTGCGACCCGGCCGCCGCGGACGCGCTGGCGAGCAACTGATCCCGCGTCGACGGCCGGCCCGAGGCACCACGGGCCGGCCGTCGAGCTGTCCGGGCCCCTACAACCCCTCGGCGACGGCGGCGGCGATCTTCAGCCAGGCGTCCCGGGTGGCCGAGGAGAGGGCCGCGTACCGGATCGGCTCGCCGGTGTCGATGAGCCGCTCGTACGGGGCGAGCAGCACCGCGCGGGTGCGGGCCGCGAAGTGCTCCTGGATCGCCGGCAGGTCGATCTCCTTGCGTGAGGGCGGCATGGAGACCACGGTGACCGCCTGCCGGACCAGCCGCTGCCGGCCGCTCTGCTCCAGGTGGTCCAGCATCCGGGCGGCCGTCTCCGCCGAGTCGTTCCGGGCCGACATGGTGACCACCAACTGGTCCGTGGCGTCCATCGCGGCTTGCCAGTTCTGGGCGCGCACGTTGTTGCCGGTGTCCACGAAGATCAGCTTGTAGAACCGGCTCACCACCTCGCGGATCTCGGCGAACGCGGCGGCGGTGAGCATCTCGCCGCCGGTGGCCGACTCGTCCGAGGCGAGGACGTCGAACATCCCCTCGCCCTGCGACCGGACGTACTGCGACAGGTCGCCGACCCGCCCGTGCCCCTGGAACTGGCCCAGGTCACGCAGCATGTCGCGGACCGTACGGGCGTGGAAGTCCTGCTGGGCGCGCATGCCCAGGGTGCCCTGGGTCTCGTTGTTGTCCCAGGCCAGCACGTATCCGCCGCGCTTCTGACCGAAGGTCATGGCGAGCAGCAGGATGGCCACCGTCTTGCCGGCGCCGCCCTTCGGGTTGACCACGGTCACCTGACGCAGGCCGCCGAAGTTGCGGCGGACCATCTCGATGTCGCGCCTGAGTTCCTGCTCGTGCCGTCCCGGTGGGAGCCGCAGCCCGATCTTGTTGGCCACCGCCCGTACGCCCATGCTGGCGACCGGGTCGGCCGGGCGGACCTGCCGGCGCCGGGCGAAGTCCTCGGCGGTCGGCGCCGCGGCGGCCTCGGGACGCCAGGTCGGGTCGGGGTAGGCGGGCGACGGCTGGGGCACCCCCACCGCCGGCTGGGGCACCGCCGGCTGGTACGACTGCGGCGGTGCCGGCGTGCCGCCCGGCTGCCAGGGCGGCGGGTACCAGCCGGACTGCGGTGGGTACGGCCCGGACTGCGGTGGGTACGGCCCGGGCGGCGGCGTCGGGGCGGCCTGCGGTGGTGCGGCCTGTTGCGGCGGCGCCGGGGCGTGCTGCTGGGGGCCGGGTGGCGGCGGGCCGAACTGCGGCGGCACACCGCCAGACGTCGGCTGTGGTCCCGGGCCGGACGCCTGCGGTGTCTCCGGGCCGGTCCCCTGCCGCGCCGGCCCCGGGCCGCCGGTGGTCGGAGTTGTCGAACCGGTGGCCGGCTCCGCGCCGGCCGCCCCGGTCCGTTGCGGTGGCTGGGCCCACGGCGATTCGGCCCCGCGTGAGCCGCCGACCGCGGCCCTGCCGCTGGCGGTGGTCGGCGCAGCGCCGCCGACCGTAGCCCGGCCGCTGGCCGAGGACGAGGTGCCCGGCGGGGTGGTGCCGCTGGCCCAGGACGGGGTGGTCTCGTCCGGAGCGGGCGCCGGGCCGTCGGCCTCCGGGCGCGCGCCCTGCGACGTGCGGTCCGTCGGGTCGCCACCGCTGGCGGGAAGCGCGTCGGGACCCGTTGCGGGCCCGGCCGGCGGGATGGCCGGGGCCGGCCCGGCCGGGGCCGGCTGGTCGAGGGTGAAGGGCAGGTCGAGGTCGACCCGGGGCGCCGGCACCGCTGGCGGCGTGCCACCCGTCGCCGCGTCCGGGGTGGCGGTCGCGGCGGCTGCGCCGGCCGGCGCACCGCTGGCGTCGGTGGTCGGCCGCGCGCCCGGGCCGGCTGCGGGCGGGACCGTCGGTCCGGTCGCCGGGTTTGGTGGCGCGTGCACCACCGGGGGTGTCCAGCCCTGCGCGGGTGGGGTGGGAGCCCAGGACGAAGCGCCGGGCTGGCCGGTCATCGCCCAACCGCCGGGAGCGGGCACCCCGCCGGTGAGCGACGGGTAGTCGGCGGGCGAGGGCGGCGCGGCCGGCGACTGGCCGGTCGCCGGTCGGGGAACCGGAGGTGGGGCGGCGGGCGGCGGTGCGCCGGTCGACGGGTCCGCGGCCCACGGGGGCGTGCCGACGCCCGGCCCACCGTCGATCTGGTCCGGCGGCCAGAGTGGTTCGATGTCCCGCTCCGGCACTGGCTGCTGGCCGGGCACGTGGGCCCGGTCGGCGTTGTTGTCCACCACGGTTCCTCCCCATTCCTCCTGCCGAGGATAGGCCCACGAGCCGAACGGGGTCCGGGTGCCGCGAGGCGACGTCGAGGTCAGCCCGCCCAGACCGCCCAGGCGCCCGGCTCGGTCCACCAGGACCGCTTTCGGTTCAGTTCGCCCTCGACACCGTCGTCGAGGTACGGGAGCTTCCCGTCCCGGGGGAGCACGGAAACGGCCCGCCCGCGGGCCCGGCGTACCTCCAGCCGCACCCGCTTGCGGCCGAACGCCGACCGGGCGACCACCGGCACCGCGACCGCCACCTCGACCCGCCCGTCGGTCGGATCCGGCGGGCTGAGCAGCGCCACGTCGTCCAGCCGGGCGTAGCCACCCGCGTTGCCGATCGCGCAGGCCAGCAGCGGCTCCTCGCCGGTGGAGAGGACCACGTCGTCCACCTCCACCCGACCTCGCCAGTGCAGGGGGCGGCCGTTGTCGTCGGCGGCGCCCATCAGCGCGCCGTCCAGGGTCACCGAGCCGCCGTCGTTGCGCAGCAGGTCCAGCCGGCGGGCCGTGCCGTCCAGCACCGCGGCGGCCACCGCCGCCGGGTCGCGGGGCAACCCGAGCTGCGCCGCCAGGTCGCGGTGCGTGGTGCTCCGGGCCGGATCGAGCGGGAGTACGCCGATCGGCGGCAGGTCCGGCACCGTCCGGTTGCCGGGCAGGTCGTCGGGGCGGCGGCTGGGCGGCGGGGCGTACCGCCGGACGAGCCGGCGCACGACGGCGCGCAACTGGGCGTCGCTGGCCGTGGCGACCACGAGTCGGGTCTTGGCGTCCGCGTCGGGCCAGGTGAGGCCGTCGGGGCGGGGCGGCCCGTCGAACCGGGCCAGCACCTCGTCGATCTCGGCGTCCGAGCGGGCCGTGACCGTCTCCACCCGGGCGCCCCGGGCGGTGAGCGCGTCCGCGCAGGCCAGCACCGGCACGCGTGGGGTGTCGCAGCGCTCCCCGGCCTCGGCTCCGTCGGTCGCGCAGGCGTCGGCCGCGTCGGGCGCCCCGGCGTCGGCCTCGTGCGCCGTAGCGCCGCCGCAGCAGGCGCCGCCGCTGCCGCAGGCCCCGCCGGGCGCGTCGCGCTCCGAGCCGAGGGTGAGCAGCACCACGTCGTACACGGAAACGGCCTCCTGCCTCTCGACGCGACCCCTGCCGGCCGCGCCGTCACTACTTGTTAGCCTGACACCCCGGGCTCGCTGACCGGTCGCCACCTGGCACCCGAGCCTTCTGGAGGCGAGAAGATGCCAGCGATCGTGCTCCTCGGCGCCCAGTGGGGCGACGAGGGCAAGGGCAAGGTTACCGACCTGCTGGGTGAGCGGGTCGACTACGTCGTGCGCTACTCCGGCGGCAACAACGCCGGCCACACGGTGATCACCCCGGACGGCCAGAAGTACGCGCTGCACCTGATGCCGTCGGGCGCCCTCTCACCGAGCGCGATGATCGTCATCGGCAACGGTGTGGTGGTCGACCCGAAGGTGCTGCTGGCCGAGATCGACGGCCTCGCCGAGCGGGGCGTGGACGTCAGCCGGCTGCGGATCTCCGGCGACGCGCACCTGATCATGCCGCACCACCGGGCGCTGGACCGGGTGGTCGAGCGCTACCTCGGCAGCGCCCGCATCGGCACCACCGGGCGCGGCATCGGCCCCGCGTACGGCGACAAGGTCGCCCGGATGGGCATCCGGCTGCAGGACCTGCTCGACCCGGGCATCCTGCGCAAGAAGCTGGAGCTGGCGCTGCGCGAGAAGAACCAGCTCCTGTTCAAGGTCTACAACCGCAAGGCGATCGACGTCGACGCGACGATCGAGGAGTACCTGGAGTACGCGGAGCGGCTGAAGCCGTACATCGCCGAGACCCGGGTCATGCTCTGGGACGCGCTGGACCGCGGCGAGACGGTCCTGCTGGAGGGCGCCCAGGCCACCATGCTCGACATGGACCACGGCACGTACCCCTTCGTGACCTCGTCGAACCCGACGGCCGGCGGGGCCTGCGTGGGTGCCGGCATCCCGCCGACGGCGATCAGCAAGGTGATCGCGGTCAGCAAGGCGTACACGACGCGGGTCGGCTCCGGGCCGTTCCCGACCGAGCTCTTCGACGACAACGGTCAGCACCTGCGCAAGATCGGCCACGAGTACGGCACCACCACGGGCCGGGAGCGCCGCTGCGGCTGGTTCGACGCCGTCGTCGCCCGGTACGCCTGCCGCCTCAACGGGGTCACCGACCTGGTGGTCACCAAGCTGGACGTGCTCACCGGTTTGGCCAAGGTGCCGATCTGCGTCGGCTACGAGATCAACGGCGAGCGCTTCGACGACATGCCGATGACCCAGACCGACTTCCACCACGCGACCCCCGTCTACGAGGAACTCGACGGCTGGTGGGAGGACATCACCAAGGCCCGTACCGAGGACGACCTCCCGCAGAACGCCCGCCGCTACATCGCCCGCATCGAGGAACTCTGCGGCACCCGGGTGAGCGTGGTGGGCGTGGGCCCCGGCCGGGACGAGAACGTCCTCCGCCACCCCCTCGTCTGATCGTTCACCCGTCCCCTCGCCGGTGAGCTGCCGGCGGTTCGGCTCCGAACCGCCGGCAGCTCACGGGAGCGTCTCCGGCTCCCGGCGTCCGGCGGTCCGTTGGTGTCGGAAGGCTGCGGCCTGGCCGGCTGGGCCACCCAGAACGGCGCCGTACCACCTTTCGTGCCGTCCTGTCCGTCCTCGTGCTCGTGCTGACGCAATGACGACAGTCGGTCGATTTGTCGTTGACACGATCGATCGGCTTCGCGATCCTGTCGTGTTGCTTTCGCCCGAGTTCACCGGAGGACAAAACTGTGATCGGCGAAGAATCGACGCGATCTAACGAGCCGCCGGCCGCCGAGCCGATCATGAATCTCCGGCCCCGGTCGTCCACGCCCCGTCCGCTTCCGGTGCTGGTCCTCGCCGACGCCAGCGGCAGCATGGCCGAGGACGACAAGATCGGCGTCCTGAACCGCAGCATCGCCACGATGTTCCGGGACTTCGCCGCCCAGGACTCCCCGCGCGGGCTGATCCACGTCGCGGCCATCGTGTTCGCCGGCGAGGAGGCGCACCTGCACCAGCCGATGACACCGGCGCCCTCGGCGGCCTGGACGGACCTGCGGCCGTTCGGTCGCACGCCGATCGGCGCCGCGCTCTCGCTGGCCACCGACCTGCTCGCGGACGACGGGGTCGTCCCCGCCCGCGCGCTCACGCCGACGGTGATCCTGGTGTCCGACGGCAGGCCCACGGACGACTGGCAGCCGGGAATGGAGAGGTTCCTCGACTCCAGGCGCGGCCGGGCGGCCCTGCGGATCGCCGTCGGGATCGGTCAGGACATCGACGACGAGGCGCAGCACGTACTGGAGACCTTCGTCGCCAACCCCGCGCTGCCGGTCTTCCGGGCGGAGGACGTCAACCGCATCCCGCAGTTCTTCCGCTGGGTGACCATGCGGGTCACCGAGCGGGTCCACAGCGTCAAGCCGGACACCATCCCGCCGCTGGATCCTGAGGAACTACAGGACCTGATCTGACCCCGGCTCACCCCTGCCGGCGTCCGCGCGGCGCGCTCCGCGCCGTGCCGCCGGATCCGAAGGAGCAGCGATGGAATCGACCGTACGCGACGTGCGGGGTCGGACACTGCCGCTGGCCGAGCGGCTCGGGCACGGCGCGGAAGGGGTGGTCAACCGGGTCCGGGACAGCCCGTTGGCGGTCAAGCGCCTCTTCCTCCGCGGGCCTCGCTCCCACCACGCGGCCCTGCTCGACGAGCGACTGCGGGCGGTCGCCCGGATGCCGATCGAGGACCTGCCGGTCGCGCGGCCGCTCGTCATGCTCGCCGAGCCGGAGATCGGCTACGTGATGGAGCTGCTCGACGACATGGTGCCGCTGGAGAAGCAGATGCTCCCGCCGTACGAGGTGGAGCTGATCTCCTGGTACCTGGCGACCGGAGGACTGCGCCGGCGGCTCCGGGTGCTCGCGCGGCTCGCCACCACGCTCGCGGCGCTGCACGCCAGGGGCATGGTGTACGGCGATCCGTCGCCCGGCAACGTGCTGGTGTCCGAGCCGCTCGACCAGGACCAGATCTGGCTGGTCGACCCCGACAACCTCGCCGTCGAGTCCGACGGCTCGCGGCCCGCCGTCTACACCCCCGGCTACGGCGCGCCGGAACTCGTCAGCCGGGGCAGTCGGACCAGCACGCTGTCGGACGCGTTCGCCTTCGCCGTCCTGGCACACCACACCCTGTTCGTCGCGCACCCCTTCGTCGGCGACGACATCGAGGACGGGCCGGTCGAGCTGGAGGAGGCCGCCCACACGTACCGGGTGCCCTGGATCGACCACAGCCGCGACCGCAGCAACACCTCGACCATGGGGCTCCCCGGCCGCGACCGGTTGCTGACCCGGACGCTGGGCGGCTACTTCCGGGCCACCTTCGAGGACGGCCTGCGTGCTCCCGTCCGGCGTCCCTCCTGCGCCGACTGGGCCACCGCCCTGTGGCAGGCGGTCGACGCCACGCTCACCTGTCGTTCCTGCAGCGGCCACCGGTTCGCGGCCCGCGCCTGTCCGTGGTGCGGCACGACGCCGGGCAACGACCTCGTCTGCCGGGTCTGGCTGCACGCCGGGCCCGACATCTTCAGCCTGGCACGGGCCTCGGACGCGGCCGACCCGGAGCGGGTGATGGGGGCACAGGGGTGGAGCATCCCGGCCGGTGAGGTCGTCGCCATCGACAGCGGGCGGCCGTTCGAGCTGACCGCCCGGCACGGCGAGATCCGCTCGGACGACCCCCACCGGCCGTTGTCCACGGTGAGCTGGGACGGTGGGCGCAGGGTCCGGGTGACGAACGTCGGGGTCCGGCCGCTGCTGTTGGTCGCCGGCGACCGGCAGGTGCAGCGGCGGCTGCCGCCCGGCCGCGACGCGGAGATCGAGCTGCGCCCGGACGTCCCGCCGTGGCGGCTCTGTTTCACCAGCGACCCGCTCAGCCCGCACCGGCAGGTGACGTTCGATGTCGTCGGGCCGGCCGGGGCGGTGCGCTGATGTCGGGCAGGGGAGCCCGCGCGGGTCTCCTGGCGAGCGGTCTCCGGCCGTGGCAGGGGCAGGTCATCGACCTGGAGCTGCGGACGGTGGGCTCGGAACGGCTGCCGGAGGGCATGCGCGCCACCGAGGAGGTGGCCCTGGCGCCCGGTCAGGGCGAGGTGCTGCTCGGCCGGGCGGGCGACGCCGGCGGCGGTCCGCCCCGGGCCGGTTCGGCCGCGGGTGTCGCCGTCCGGGGGAGGACGGCGCGGGACGAGGACGCGCTGGGGCTGGTGCTCGCCGCGCGACGCCGGTCGGTGGCGTGGGCGGCCCGGGTCGACCGGGACCGGCGCGGGGTCGCCGTCCGCATCCACCTGTTCGACCGGGACCTGCTCTGGGGTGAGCCCGTGCGGGTCGGCGTCGACGAGCGGACCATCGCGTACGCGCAACGGCGCAACCGGTCGCTCGCCTCGGTCGAGGACGTGTGCCGGTGGCTGCGGCAGCAGTTGCTGTTGCCGCCGCTGCCGGGCGAGGCGCACCGGCGGGCCGTCGTGTCCGGGCGGACCAGCGACGCCGACCGCTACACCGGGCTGCGGCTGCACGGCCTCGACGTCGACGCCGACCTGGGCCAGTACGACGGGCGCCTCCTGCTGACGAGGCTGCTCATCGCCCGTCGCCCGGCGGACGGCCGCCAACTGACGCTGCTGCGCACCGACCTCAGCTTCACCGACGACACGGCCGGGGCGCGGCTCGACGCGCACCAGCTCGGCGGCTTCGACGGCGTGACCGGCGGGGAGCGCTCCTACCTGGAGCTGTGGGAGGAGTACAACAACCAGGAGTGGGCGCGCGCCGTCCGGTTCGCGACGGACCTCGGCACCGGCCACTACACGTCCTGCGAAGCGGTCGAGGGCGGCGCGTGGCGCTTCCGGCTCGCCGCCGACCCGAAGACGCGGCGCTTCGTCGAGCAGGTCAGGGACGCCCGCGCCGACGAGCCCAACCTCGAGTTGCAGGCGTCGGAGCGGGTGCCGGCGCTCCTGCTCGGCGCCGACGAGAACGCCGGCTCGGCGCGCGGCGGTCCGACATTCAGCGCGCCGTTGCGCTGGATCGACCGGGACAGCATGCAGCTCGAGCTCGTGACCCGGCTGGGCCACCGCGACGACGTGGCCCCGCCGCCCAGCGGTCACCTGCACTACGCCTACCGGGGCAGCGAGGTCAGCAAGCAGCGCCGGGAACACGCGCGGGACCGAATCGCGCGCGGTCAGGCCGAGATGAAGGGGCTGGGTCTGCTGATCAACGGGGCCGTCCCGCCGGACACCCGCCCCCTCGGCCACGAGGCGATGTCGGCGGCGACCAGGGACGTGTTCCGGCCGGGCCGCCCGACCGAGAAGCAGCAGGAAGCGATCCGCATCGCGCTGAACACCACGGGCATCGTGCTGATCCAGGGCCCACCCGGCACCGGGAAGACGCAGGTGATCACGGCGCTGCAGCAGCGGCTGGCCGAGGTCGACGAGCTGGTCTGCACGGTGGGGCGGAACACCCTGCTGACGACGTACCAGCACGACGCCCTGGACCACGTCCTCGCCAAGACGAGCGTCTACGACCTGCCGGGGGTCAAGGTGGACGCCCGCAAGCGGGGCACGGTCCGGGCCGCGGAACGCTGGCGGCGGCAGTTGCTGGGCCGGCTCAACGAGGACCTGGCGGGGCGTCCCGAGAGCGCCCGGCGGCGTCGACTGGGGGCCGTGCAGACGCTGGTCGCCTCGTACCTCGTCGCGCCCCCTCCGCTGGAGGCCACCGTCGGCCTGCTCCGTCAGGTCGAACAGCTCGCCGAGGGGGAGGTCGGTCTGGCGGTGCGGGACCGGGTGGCGACGGTCCGGGGCCAACTGGAACTGGCCCTGGAGACCCCGCTGGTCGACCCGGTCCGGGCCGGTCGGCTCCGCCGGCTCGTCCGTGGCCTGCGGGAGACACCGGCGGGCTTCGCCGACGACGGCCCGTACGGCTGCCGGCGGGTGCTCGACCAGCTCGGCGGCGGCGAGCTGCTCGACGCGGCCGGAGCCGACCTGCTCGCCCGGGCCGCCGCCTGGACCGGCGGGGCCGCGCCGGGCTTCCTCGACGACCTGCGCGCGCTGCGGCGTCGCCTGTTGAACCTGCTCGCCGGCACCGGCGGTCCGGTCGCCGCCCCGGGCCTGAACCCCCTGGTCCGGGACGCGCTGCTGGAGCTGTCGGCCGAGGCGGAGCAGCGGTTGCACGACTCGCGTGACGGCCGGGACGCGGTTCTCGCCGACTACGTCGACGTCTTCGAGCATGATCCGGAGCGGGTCTACGAAGCCGTGCACGCCTACGCGCCGGTCCTCGCCGCCACCTGTCAGCAGGTGGACTCAGCCCAGATGCGGGAGCTGGCGGCGGAGGGGAGGCTGTCGTTCGACACGGTGATCATCGACGAGGCGGCGCGGGCCAATCCGCTCGACCTGATGATCCCGATGGCCTGTGCCCGGAAACGCATCGTGCTCGTCGGTGACCAGGCGCAGCTGCCCCACACGGTCGAGCGGGAGCTCGTCGACGTCCTGCGGCGTCAGCGGCCCGGCGACGAGCGGCTGACGGCGGATCTCGGTCGGAGCCTGTTCGAGCGACTGTTCGAGCTGCTGGAGCGGAAGGCCGACCGGACCGTCCGGTTGGACGTGCAGTACCGGATGCATCCCGAACTCGGCCGGCTGGTCAGCACCGTGTTCTACGGCGGCCCGGACAGGATCCAGGCCGGCAGGTCGGCGGACGAGCTGAGCCACTCGCTGCGTCCGTACCAGGGGCTGGTCGGCGTCTGGCGGCACGTGCCGTTCGAGGCCGCCGCCGAGGAGCGGGTCCGCACCTCGTGGCGGCGGCCGCTGGAGGCGAAGGTGGTCGCGGCCGAGCTGGGGCGGCTCGCCGAACAGGACCCGACCCTGACCTTCGGGGTGATCGCCTTCCACCGCCCACAGGTCGACCAGATCTGGGCGGAGCTGGTGCTGGCCGGCCTCGCCCTCAAGGACGGCGACGACTACCGGCCGATCCCGGAGCTGGAGTTCAACGCCGCGGGCGAGGAACGGCTGCGGGTCGGCACGGTCGACGCGTTCCAGGGCAAGGAGTTCGACGTCGTGCTGCTCTCCACCACGAGGAGCAACGACATGCCGACCACCCCCGGGCAGCGCTGGCGCAGGTACGGCCACCTGATGCTCGTCAACCGGCTCTGCGTGGCGCTGAGCCGCCAACGGAGGTTGCTGATCGCGGTGGGTGACAGCGAGATGTTCCTCCGGGGCGCCGCCCCGGAGGAGCTTGAGGGATTGACGGCCTTCCGGGAGTTGTGCCATGGACAGTTCGGTCGCCACCTTCCGGTCTGACCTGCCGGTCGTCGACATGGTCCGGCGGATCCCCGACGTGACGCACCGGTGGATCCTCTGGCCGGCCTGGCAGTACCGCATCTGCGCGCCCGTCGCCGAGCAGGACGAGCTGAACCTGTTCCAGCGCGGTGTGCTGGGGCTGTGCCGGGTCGGCGTCCGCCACACCGAGCAGATCGCCGCCGCGATGCGCCTGCATCCCTCCCTGGTGCGGGTGGTGGTCGGCGAGCTGACGCGGTTCGGTTACCTGGACGAGATCCGTCAGGTCACCGAGGCCGGCCGGGAGGCGTTCGTCACGGGCGAGGTCGATCCGCAGGACACCCAGGTCGCGTACGTCTTCCAGGACGTCTTCTCGCAGACCCTGTGGCCGGGGGCGGAGGCGGCGCCGCGGTACGCGGACCTCGCCTGGGACCAGGGCGGCCCGTTCCTGCGCAGCGGCAGCAAGGGCAGTCCCGGGCCACCGCGCCGACTGGTGCCGGTGCACCTGCCGGACGGCCTGGCGCCGCAGCCACCGGACGCGGTGACGATCCTCGACGCGGTACGGCGCCGCCGCGTGCGCCGCCCGGACGGGCAGGCGCCGCCGCGGGCCATCCGGCGGGTGTCCATCGTGGATCCGGCGCCCGCGATGGTGTGGCTGGCCACCTGCCTCTACGTCAACAACCCGGGCGAGGACGAGGTGTGGCAGGCGCGCGATCCGTTCGCCCCGCGGGCGAGCCCGCTGCTGCGGAGTTTCGTGGTGTCGCGCACCGACCACGACCAGGGGCTCAAGCAGGTCCTCGCCGACCTCATCAGCGGCACCGCGGAGAAGCGGGCCGTCGACCTCTACGAGGCGGACCTCGGGGTCCGCCGTGACGTCGAGGTGCAGTTGGAGCTGCGGTTCGGCCTGCGGGCCGCCGACGACCCGGACCTGTGCCGGCTGATGGTGGTGGTGGAGGCCGCCTACCTGCGCAGCGGGAAGGGACGGGGCAGGGCGGCCAACGAGCACACCCTCACCTACTCCGCCCGCACCATCGAGCTGCTGCTGCGCAGGACGGTCGCCGAGTACCGACCGGACAGCCGGGTGATGGCGGAACTCCGGCGCAACGAGACCCTGCGCCGCAGGACCCTGGACACCGTCTGCCGGACCATCGGGTTCGGGCCGCCCGGGCGGCTCGCCTCGGTGTCGTGGCACGACATCGAGGAGGCGTTCGCCGGCAAGGGCCACGTCAACCGCCACGCCCTGCTCGCCACGGCGGTGCTGAGCGTGCTCGACGGCCGGCCCGGGCACCCCCTGGCCCGCCTCGGCCAACGGCAACCGGGCTTCGTCGACGCCTGGGACCTGCTCGGCAACCTGCGCAACGACGGCTCCCACGCGGCCATCTCCGACCCGACGCCCGACGAGGTCGAGTGGAGTCGCGATCTCGCCCACGACATGGTCGACGCCTATCTCAGCTCCCTGCCCGCCCGCAGCGAAGGAACCCCAACCTGATGTCGAAGCGCAGGTCGTCCCGCACCCCCCAGCGCAAGGCCACCCCGGCACGATCCCCTGGCGTACCGGCCCCGCGCGGCGGGACGGCCACCGAGCCGACCCCCGCCGGAACGACCGATCGCGCCCTCGAGCAGGCGTTCGAGCGGACCGAGGAGGTCGAGGCGCTCGCCGCCGCGGAGGGCCTGGACGTGGACGACGCCGGCCCGGACGGTGGCGGCACGCCGGAGGACGAGGCGGCCGACGGGCGGACGCTCGCCCGGGCGCTGGCCGAGGTGCGGCGGCAGCAGAAGGTGTACGCCGAGGCTGCCCGGTCCGCCGCCCGGCGCATCGAGGAGGCCGAGGACCGGCTCGCCGACCTGCACCGCAGGGAGACGGCCCTCGCCGAGGCGGAAGCCGAGGCCCGGCGCCTGGCCACCACCCTCGACGACCGTGAGCGGGAGCTGCGGGAGCGCGAGGAGTCGATCCGCGACCGGGAGCTGGACGCGGAGGCCGGCTTCCGGGAGTACGGCGCGCAGGCCCGGGCCCGGCTCGACGCCGAGCTGGCGGAGCTGGTGGCCCGGCTCGAGGCCGAGGAGCGGGAGCATCGTGACCGCCGGGACCGGGAGCGCAGGCAGCACCGGGAGTCGTTGGACGCCGAGCGGGCAGCCCTGGAGCAGGAGCTGACCGGTCGACGCAAGCGGGCCGAGGACGAAGCCGCCGAACTGGAACGGCAGTGGGCGTTGCTGCGCGCCGACCGCCGCGAGGTCGAGAGCGCCCGCCGCGAGGTCGAGGAGCAGTCGGAGACGGTACGGCTGGCGGTCGAGTCGCAGTCGGCCCGCCGGGTCGCCGAGCTGGAGTTCAGGCTGCGCGCCGACGCGGAGCGCCTCGCCGCCGCCCACGCCGAGGTCGAGCGTCAGCGTGGCATCATCGAGCAGCAACGCCGTGACCTGGACCTGCTCGGCCAGCACAGCCCGGAGGCGTCGGCCCGGCGTCTCCAGGAGCTGGAGAGCGCGAACCAGCGGCTCCGCGACGAGCTGGCCCGCCGGCCCGACGAGGAGGACGTGCTGCACCTGCGGCGGACCGCGGACGAGCACCGCCGCTGCGCGCAGCGCGTGACCGAGCTGCGGTTGGAGCAGCAGCGGCTGCTCGGTGAGGTGCAGGCCTCGCGCGTGGCCGTCGCCGAGGTCGAGCTGCTTCGCGACACCCAGCTGGCGTACCAGGGGGTGATCAACGGCTACCAGGCCACCATCGAGGAGCTGCACCAACGGTACGACTCGCTGAGCAGGCAGGCCGAGCGGGAGACCGCGTTCCGGGGCTGCGACGAGATGGACCGGGATCCGGAGCTGAACAACGCCCGCGACCTGGAGGACGTGGGCGAGCCGGACCTCGCCGAGTTCGCGTTCGAGGTGCGACGGACCATGTGGCACCAGGATCCGGCCGACCGGCTCGCGTACTCGGAGCAGGACGTCCGGTCGTTCCTGGGCGGACTGGCGATGAGTCGCCTGCATCTGCTCGAAGGACTCAGCGGGATCGGCAAGACCAGCCTGCCGCGGGCGTTCGCCCGGGCGATCGGCGCCGGTCACCGGGTGGTGGAGGTCCAGGCGGGCTGGCGCGACCGGCAGGACCTGCTCGGGCACTACAACACCTTCGAGCGGCGGTTCCACGAGTCGGCCTTCCTCAAGGCCCTCTACGAGGCGCAGTGCCCCCACTACGCCGAGGTTCCCTACTTCATCGTGCTCGACGAGATGAACCTGTCGCACCCGGAGCAGTACTTCGCCGACGCGCTGTCGAAGCTGGAGAACCCCCGGGGCGCCGCGTTCGACCTGCTGCCGAGCGGCAGTGGGCGACCGCCACGGCGGCTGCTGACCGACGAGCCGGACGGCGAGTGGCGGATCGCGCTGCCGGAGAACGTCTGGTTCGTCGGCACCGCCAACAACGACGAGACGACCGTGCGGTTCGCCGACAAGACCTACGACCGCGCGTACGTGCTGGAACTGCCGGCGCAGCGGCCCTGGATCGACGAGCCCGCGCCGACCGCCCAGCCGGTCGTCACCCTCGCGGGGCTCCGGAAGGCGTTCGGGCGGGCCCGGCGCGCGTTCCGGGAGCAGCCGGGCGCCGTGTGGCGGTTCCTCGAGGGAGACCTCAAGACGCTGCTCGCCGAGGAGTGCCACCTCGGTTGGGGGTCCCGGCTCAAGCGCCAGATCGACGCGTACGTGCCGGTGGTCTGCGCGGCCGGGGGCACCGTGGGTGAGGCGGCGGACCGGCTGCTCGCCACCAAGGTCCTGCACAAGATCGAGCATCACTACGAGATCAGCGCCGAGACGCTCGACCGGGTGCGGGAGGCGGTGTCGGCCACCTGGCACGCCCACGGCCTGGACGGCGAACCGGTCGCCGTCGACGCGGTGTTGGACCGGGCGATCCGCCGCCGGGGACGGGGCTGAATGAGCGGCATCGAGTGGTACGACCGGCTCACCGGCCGCCGGCTGCCGGCCCTGCCGGTCGGGCCCGCGCCGGCCGGGCGGTACCTGCTGCACACCGCGCCGGCGGGCGCGACGCTCGACGGCCATCCGGTGGGGCCCGGCGACTACCTGGTGCCGGTCACCGGTGAACGCTGGTCGCTGCGGCTTCCGGCCGACCCGTCGGGCGCCCCGCCCACCGGGCGGGGCACACCGGCGCCGGGGGAGACGGTCGTCGGGCAGTTGCGGTCGCACGGGGAGTCGGAACCGCTCGTGGTGGACACCATCCTGACCATCTCCGGCCGGCTCGCGTCGATCGCCGCGGGTGACGGGACCGCCGAGGACTGGGCCGAGCAATCCCCGCTGATCGCCGAGCCGCGCGAGCGGCTGAACCCGAGCCGACTCGACGAGGAGATCCGTTCCGGCCTGAACGCCCTGGTCGCGGTCGGGCGGAGTCCGGCGGACCGGTTGCGCGTCCTGCGGGAGGTCACCCGGGTCGACCGGGCCGCTCGGATCGCCACCACGGCCACCGCCCACCTGTCGCAGCACAGCGAGTACTGGCAGGTGCGGACCGTCCGCGGGGTGGTCCCGTCGCACGTCCTGGCGCTGCGCTTCGACGACGACATCGACCTCTACGAGAATCGGCTCGCCGGCCGGCTGGTGGAACGGCTGGCGGTCTACCTGGCGTCCCGCATCCGCGAGGTGGAGGACATCGCCCGCCTGGTCACGCGGCTGGTCGACCACCGGCACGTCGAACGGCCCTCGTGGCGCAACGCGTTCCGGTTCGCGCTGCTGCTGGAGGAGATGGCCGCCGACTCGGACCGGGTGATCGCGGAGGCGACCGCGTTCGGCGCCATGCTGCGGCAGTGGTGGGGGCAGGTCCACGCCCTGCGCGGGTCACGCCTGGTGAAGGGCGTCAACCGCCACGCGCACCTGCCGGTCACGCTGCAGCGGACCAATCTCGTCAACAACGACGACCGGTACCGCCGGGTCGGCCGGCTCTGGACCGCCTGGACGGACGAGGTGCACGCGCGGAGCACGGACCGGTCGCGGCACCAGCGGTTCGCGGTGGGCTTCGAGCGGTACTGCGCGCTGCTGGTCCTGCGGGCCTGCGAGTACCTGCGGATGGAGGTGGGCCCGGCGCCGGCCCCGGACCGGTCCGGTCCGCCGGTCCCCCTGCACCGCGACGACGTGACCTACCACCTGGGTTGGGGCCCGGACGGCGTGCTCCTGCTCGTGGAGCGGGAGCCCGGAGCCGAGCGGCCACTCGTCCGGTTCGTCCCGCTGCCGCACGCGCTCACCAGTCCGGGAGGGGCGGTCGCCGCCCTGCTGGACGACCTGCCGCCGACGGACGTGACGACCGTTCTCCTCTATCCCGGTACCGCGGAGGAGCGGGCGGTGCTTCCGGTCGCCACCCGGTTGCGGGCGTTCTGGGCCGGCTTCCAGCGAGCCGCCGGAGCGGCCGCCCCGCCCGGTCCGCTCTGCGTGCCGGTGAGCCCGCTGGAGTCCGACTCCCTGGAGCGGGTCGCTCGGGCGTTGCGGTGGACCGTCGACGTACCCCGGCTGCTGGCGTACCCGCCGGTGGTCCCGGTGCCGGACGCGGCGGTGGAACCGGTGACGGCCGCGTCGACCTGGCTGCGCGTGGTGGACGGACGGCTCCTCGCGGTACGGCCGCCCAGGAGCGACGAGTTCGAGGCCGTCCGGGCCGCGCTGCGCCAGTGGGCGGCCCGGGAGGCCCGCCGGGGCAGCCAGGTGTCCGTGGCGGACGTCGAGCACCGGCTGGCCACGGCCGGTTCGGCGCTGACCCGGCTCGCCACCTGCCCCACCTGCGGGACGGTGGCCGGCGGCCACGACTTCACCGCCTGGCAGGGGCGCACCTTCCACGTCACCTGCGCTCCCTGCGGCACCGAGTGGGGGGTGAACGCCTGCGGGGAGTGCCAGGGCCGGTATCCCGTGCTCTGGTACGGCTCAACCCACCTCCCGGGCGGCGACGGCGACGCGCTCGACCTGTCGCACGGCAACGACGTGTTGAGCGTTCCGTGTTGGCTGCCGAGCGAGCGGAGGCTCTTCGTCTGCCCGCACTGCGGCCACTGCGGTCGGCACTTCGCGGCCGGCGAGGCCGGCTGCGCGCGGGGGTGCGGTCCGCAGGGCCGGTCGGGGCCGAAGCGGGAGGCACCCGGCCGGCGCGCGTAGGATCTCGGGTCGTGCGCGTACTTCTCTTGGGTGGCGGCGGGCGGGAGCACGCGCTCGCGCTCGGCCTGGCCGCCGATCCCGCCGTCGACCAGCTGATCGCCGCGCCGGGCAACCCCGGCATCGCGGGGGTCGCCGAGTTGCGGTCGGTGGATCCGGCCGACCCGGCGGCCGTCGCCGCGCTGGCCGTGGAGACCGGGGTCGACCTGGTGGTGATCGGGCCGGAGGCGCCGCTGGTGGCCGGGGTCGCCGACGCCGTACGCGCCAAGGGGATCGCCGCCTTCGGGCCGTCCGGCGAGGCCGCCCGGCTGGAGGGCTCGAAGGCGTTCGCCAAGGACGTGATGACCGCCGCCGGCGTGCCGACCGCGCGCGCGTACACCTGCGTCGACGCGGAGAGCGCCGGCCGGGCGCTGGACGAGTTCGGCGCGCCGTACGTGGTGAAGAACGACGGGCTCGCCGCCGGCAAGGGCGTCGTGGTGACCGACGACCGCGCCGCCGCGCTGCGGCACGCCGAGGAGTGCGGCCGGGTCGTCGTGGAGGAATACCTGGCCGGCCCCGAGGTCTCCCTCTTCGTGGTCACCGACGGCGAGGCGGCGGTGCCGCTGCTGCCGGCGCAGGACTTCAAGCGGGTCGGCGACGGCGACACCGGCCCCAACACCGGCGGCATGGGGGCGTACGCGCCGCTGCCCTGGGCGCCGCCCGGCCTGGTCGACGAGGTCATGCGCGACGTCGTCCACCCGACCCTGGCCGAGATGGCGCGCCGCGGCACGCCGTTCGCCGGCCTGCTCTACGTCGGGCTGGCGATCACCGCCGACGGCCCCCGGGTGATCGAGTTCAACGCCCGCTTCGGCGACCCGGAGACGCAGGTCGTGCTCGCGCTGCTGGAGACCCCGCTCGCCGGGCTGCTGCACGCCGCCGCCACCGGCACGCTGGCCGCGCACCCGCCGCTGCGCTGGCGCGACGGGGCGGCCGTCACCGTCGTGGTCGCCGCCGAGGGCTACCCGGCCGCCCCGCGTACCGGCGACGTGATCTCCGGGGCCGAGAACCCGGGCATCATCCACGCCGGCACCCGCCGGGACGCCGACGGGGCGTTGCGCTCCTCCGGTGGCCGGGTCCTCTGCGCCACCGCGACCGGCGCCGACCTCGCCGCCGCCCGGGACGCCGCGTACGAGCTGGTACGCGGCGTCGACCTGCCCGGCTCGCACCACCGCACCGACATCGCCTCCGCCGCCGTCGAGGGCCGGATCACGATTCCGGGCTGACCGGGCAACCTCCACCCTCCCGGCCTCCGTTTGAGCGGTGAGGCGAGGAGGTGGCGGGATTGCCTGCCGACATCGAGAGTTACCGCGAGTACGTCGGGGCGAGGCTGGAGCCGCTGCGCCGCACGGCGTACCTGCTCCGCGGCGACTGGCACACGGCCGACGACCTGGTGTCGACGGCGCTGGTCGAGCTGCTGCGGCACTGGCGGCGGGTGTCCAGCATGGAGAATCCGGACGCCTACGTCCGGCGTACCCTGCTGCGCGTCTGGCTGGACGACGCCACCACGCCCGGATCCACGCTCTACCCCTGACCCGGCGGGTCCCGGTGCGCCGAGGGCGCCCACTGCTCGCCGAGCGGGAGCGGGCCCTCGACCCGGCCCGACGTGCCGCCGGCCGGGGCGGGCGGGTGGCGGGGCGGCTCGTCCAGCGCCCGCAGCACCGGCAGCGGCGCGGCGACCAGCGCCGCCACCAGCAGCGCCCCGGCGAGCAGCAGGAAGGCCGGGCGCAGCCCGAGCCACTCCACCAACGGCCCGGCGGCCAGGTAGCCCGCCGGGCCGGCGGCGTACGTGAAGGAGGTCATCACCCCGACCACCCGGCCGCGCAGCCGCTCCGGGGTGCGGGTCTGCATGGCGTAGTTGGCCAGCGGGTTGACCGGCCCGTACGCGAGCCCGATCACGGCGGCGAAGCCGAGCATGGCCGGGTACGGCGGCAGGGTGGCCAGCCCGACCAGGGCCACCCCGGTGACGACGAGGGCGATCACCATCAGTGTGCGCCGCCGGATGCGCCGTCCCGCCGTGCCGGAGGCGAGCGCCCCGACCACCGCTCCGGCGCTCATCGCCATCAGGATCGCGCCGAGCCGGGCCGGCTCGCCCTGGGCGACGAACCACGCCGGCAGCAGCACGCCCTCGACCGGCAGGTAGAGCGCGACCAGCACCATCGTGATCAACGCGATGGTCCGCAGCAGCCGGTCCCGCCAGACGAACCGCAGCCCCTCGACGGTGCCGGCCCACAGGCCGGCCGGGGGGCGTTCCGGGCGGCCGGCCCCGGGCAGCCGGACGGCGGCGATCAGCGCGACGGCCAGCGCGAAGCCGGCGGCGGTGACCCAGAGCGTCGGGCCGGGCCCGATCGCGGCGATGAGCACGCCGCCGACGCCGGGCCCGATCAGGAAGGCGAGGCCCCAGACCGCCTCGTGGATGCCGTTGGCCCGCTCGATCCGCCATCGGGCGACCTGTGCGGCGGCCGGCAGCAGGGTCTCCCGGGCGGTCAGCCCGGCCGGGTCGAAGACGGCGCCGAGTGCGGCCAGCGCCACGATCCAGCCGAGGTTCAGCCCGACCAGGGCGTCCAGCGCCGGGATCGCGGCGACCGAGACGGCGGAGAGCGCGTCGGAGGCCAGGGCCGTACGCCGCCGGCCCAGCAGGTCCACGACGGTGCCGGAGACGAGGCTCGACAGCAGCAGCGGCAGCGCGGTGGCCGCCGCGACCACGCCGGCCGCGGTGGCGCTGCCGGTGCGCTCCAGCACCAGCCAGGGCAGGGCCACGGTGGCCACCCCGTTGCCGATGCCGGAGAGCAGTGTCGCCGCCTCTACCAGGAGCAGCGGCGTGCGGCGGCGGGGCCCGGACCTGATCATCGTGCTGCCAGCCTAGAGTCCGCCGGCGGGGGCGCGAAACGGAACGGCCGCCCTCGGCCCGCCGCCCGACTCCGGGCCGCCGGTCAGGCGTAGTAGCGGCGTAGCTCGCGGGTGAGCACCTTGCCGGTCGCGTTGCGCGGCAGGTACCTGACGAAGACGACGTCGCGGGGCACCGAGAAGCGGGCCAGGTAGTGCCGGACGTACTCGCGGACCGCCTCCGGATCGAGCGTCTCGCCGGGGTGCAGGGCGAGGAACGCGGCGAGCCGCTGCCCGTACTCGGGGTCGGGCACGCCGATCACGGCCGCCTCGCGCACCTGCGGCAGCCGGGCGAGCAGGTCCTCCACCTCGGACGGGAAGACGTTCTCCCCGCCCGAGACGATCATGTCGTCCGCCCGGCCGTCGACGAAGAGCAACCCGTCGGCGTTGACCCGGCCCAGGTCGCCGGTGTCGAGCAGGCCGTCGCGGCGTTCCCGGCTGGCGCCGGAGGTGTATCCCTCGAAGAGCATCTCGTTGCCGACGAAGATCCGGCCGACCCGCCCGTTCGGCACCGGCTCGCCGGCCGCGCCGAGGATCGCCAGGCGGGTGCCGTGCGGCGGTCGGCCGGCGGTGGTGGGTGCCGCGCGCAGGTCGGCGGGGCCGGCGATGGAGGCCCACGAGACCTCGGTGGAGCCGTACAGGTTGTAGAGCACGTCGCCGTAGACGTCCATGAACCGCGGGGCGAGGCCGCCGGGGAGCGCGGATCCGCTGACCGCGACCACCTTCAGCGGGGGCCGCGGGTCCGGCGGCGGCACCTCCAGCAGCCGCTGCACCATCACCGGTACGGCGAAGAGCGCGTCGCAGCGCTGCTCCACGAGGGCGGCCAGCGTGGCGGCCGGGTCGAAGCGGCGGTGCAGCACGACGGTGGCGCGCAGCGCGAACGCCACCTGGAGGGCCGCGTATCCCCAGGTGTGGAAGAGCGGCGCGGCGATCATCACCCGGTCCCGGGTGTGCAGCGGGATGCGGTCGATGATGGAGACCAGCGGGCCGAAGCCGTGCGGCGTGGGGCGCCGGGCGCCCTTCGGCGCGCCGGTGGTGCCGGAGGTGAGCACGATGATCCGGCCGTCGCGCTCCGGCGGTCGCAGCTCGCCGGGGAGCGCGCCGGCCACCAGTTCCTCCCGGCCGCGCTCGTCGAGCCGGTGCACCTCGGCGGGGAGGCCGACGATCCGCTCGGCGAACTCGGCGTCGTGCACCAGCACCCGCAGCCGCTGCTCCTCCGCCACCGTGGCGAGCTGCGCGGCGGAGAGCCCGGTGTTGACGAGCACCGCGTCCGCGCCGAGCAGGATGGCGGCCACGATCGTCTCGATCAGGCCGTGGTGGTTGCGGCAGAGCACACCGACCCGGTCGCCGGTCTGCACGCCGAGCGCCGCCCGCGTCGCCCGAGCCAGCCGCTCGGCCCGGTCCAGCAGCTCGGCGTACGTCAGCTCGGCGCCCCGCTCGTCGACCACCGCCGCCCGGTCGGGGTCGCGGGCCGCGGCCTGGCGCAGCTCGCCGGCGAGGCTCCAGCCCCACTTGCGCAGCGCGCCGAGCTGGGAGGCGACGCGGATCGGGCGGCCGGGGGTGAGCAGCCCGCGCCGGGTCAGGGTGGCGACGACGAACGGCAGGTCCACGACGCGGCCTCCTCGTGCGGTGCGCGCAGGGCCCCCGGCGCGGGGGGCCCTGCGGGGGCGGTCCTCTCGATCATGCGCTGGGGGCGGTAGGGGCGCAGCGGACGTCCGGGCTGGCCCGGGCGCAGCCGAGGTCCGGCCGGTCCGGCCGCCAGCGCGCCCGCCCTCGCCGATGAGGGCGCCGGGTCAGCGGATCTGGACGCCGGAGATGGCGCGCGAGATGACCAGTCGCTGGATCTCGGAGGTGCCCTCGAAGATGGTGTAGATCTTGGCGTCCCGGTACCAGCGCTCGACCGGGTGGTCCCGCAGGAACCCGGCCCCGCCGAGCAGTTGCACGGCCTTCTCGGTGACGGAGACGGCCACCTCGCCGGCCTTCAGCTTGGACATCGAGCCCTCGCCGGCGGTGAAGGGCCGGTTGTTGCGACCCATCCAGGAGGCCCGCCAGACCAGTAGCCGGGCGGCGTCGATCTCCGTCTTCATGTCGGCCAGCGCGAACGCGACCGCCTGGTTCTCGATGATCGGCCGGCCGAACTGGACCCGGTCCCTCGCGTAGTCCAGGGCGTACTCGTAGGCGGCCCGGGCCACGCCCAGCGCCTGCGCCCCGACCGTGGGCCGGGACAGCTCGAAGGTGCGCATCGCCGCCTGGCCGGAGGCGCGCTGGCCGGAGCGGGCCCGCGCCAACCGCTCGTCCAGGGCGTCCTTGCCGCCGAGCAGGCAGCGCCCCGGCACGCGTACGTCGTCGAGGAAGACGTCGGCGGTGTGCGACGCGCGCAGGCCCAGCTTGCGCAGCTTGCGGGTCGCGGTGAGCCCTTCGGTGCCAGGCGGTACGACGAACGCCGCCTGCCCCCGGGATCCGAGCGACGGGTCGACCGACGCGGTGACCACGTGCACGCCGGCGATCCCGCCGTTGGTGGCGTACGCCTTCTGCCCGCTGAGCACCCACTCGTCGGTGGCCTCGTCGTAGACGGCGCGGGTGCGCATCGCCCCGACGTCGGAGCCGGCCTCGGGCTCGGTGGTGCAGAACGCGGCGACGGCCGGTTCGTCGACGGTGCCGAAGCACTGTGGCACCCACTCGACCATCTGGTCGGGGGTGCCGGCGCCGTAGATGGCGGCCACCGCGAGGGAGGTGCCGAAGATGCCCAGCCCGATGCCGGCGTCACCCCAGAAGAGTTCCTCGCTGGCGATCGGGAGGGAGAGGCCGGTGGGGTCGGCCCAGCAGGTGGCGAGGAACTCGAAGCCGTACAGGCCGACCTTCGCCGCCTCCTGGATGATCGGCCAGGGAGTCTCCTCCCGGGCGTCCCACTCGGCCGCGGCCGGGCGCACGACCTCGGCGGCGAAGCCGTGCACCCAGTCGCGCAGATCCCGCTGTTCCTCGTTCAGGTCGAGCGAGAACTCAGCCATGTCAGGCCTTGGGGATGTCGAACAGGTTGGCGATGTTGGCGGCCAGGCCCAGGTCGCCCTTGGCCTTCAGCTTGCCGGTCATGAACATCATGACGGGGTTGGCCCCGCCGGAGACGATCTTCAGGAACTCGACCGGGCCCATGGTCAGGCTCAGCTTCGGGTCGTGCTGCGGGCCCTCGTTGACGGTGCACGCGCCGTCGGCGATGACCACCTCGTAGGTGTCGGTGCCGCCGTCGGGACGGCCGGTGATGTTCCAGTGGATGACCGCGTTGGTCGAGCCCGCCCGGTCGGCGCGGAAGAGCTGCGGCATCCGGCCGAAGACCTCGCCCAGGATCTTGCCGCGCAGGTCGCCGGACATGACCTCGGCGATCTTGTCGTCCGGGGTGGACTTGACCAGCTGGGCGAACTCCTTGGGGCCGACGTTCGCGAAGTTGGCCGGGTCGAAGTCAGTCATGGGGCTGCACCTTCCGGGAATTGGCTACTCGTGCGTAACCCTACGCACGAGTAGGTATGCTCGCAAGGGTGTCCACCCCACCCACCTTCAAGCGCCTCCCCCGTGCCGTACGCGAGCAGCAGATGCTCGACGCGGCCGTGAAAGTGTTCTCCCGCCGGGGGTTCCACGCGGCCAGCATGGACGAGATCGCCGAGGACGCCGGCATCTCCAAGCCGATGGTCTACGCGTACCTCGGCACGAAGGAGGAGCTCTTCGTCGCCTGCCTGCACCGCGAGGGCACCCGGATGATGCAGGCCATCGCCGGGGCGGCCGCCCCCGAGCTGTCGGCCGACGAGCGGCTGTGGCGCGGTCTGCGGGCGTTCTTCGGCTTCGTCGGGGCGCACCGGGACGGGTGGGCGGTGCTCTACCGGCAGGCCCGCGGCGAGCAGCCGTTCGCCGGCGAGCTGGCGGGCATGCGCGCCCGGCTGGTCGACGTGGTCGCCGGGATGCTCGACCACGCCCTGCGGGCCCAGGGGCGCGAGGTGGGCGAGACCGACCTGGAGGTCGTCGCGTACGCCCTGGTGGGGGCGACCGAGTCGCTGGCGGACTGGCTCGCCGACCACCCGGACGCCGACCCGGAGAAGACCGCGACCCGGATGATGAACGTGGCCTGGCTGGGGGCCGGGCAGCTGCTGGCCGGCGCCACCTGGCGACCCGGGACCTGAGGCGCCCCGCCAGCGCCCCCGGTGTGTGCGGGCCCCTGCCCCGGTGGGCGGCGGAACCCCGCGCGGGCGGCGGGGGACGGGGTCACCGCCGCAGCTCCACCGGCTCGCGGGCCGGCCCGGCGGCGGCCGCCCGGCGACGGGCCAGCAGCCAGCGGGTCACCTCCACCACCAGGGTCACCGTCAGGGCGAGACCGAGGCCGAGCAGCAGCCCCCGGATCGGATCCTGCTCGAAAGCGAGCCCGCCGAGGTAGCCGACCAGCGCCGAGTAGATCCCCCACGAGCCGGCGGCGAGCGCGTCGAAGGCGAGAAAGCGCCGCCGGGGGAAGCGGGTCGCCCCCATGGTCATGGTGACGGCGGTCCGGCCGCCCGGGACGTACCGGGCGACGGTGAGGACCAGCCCGCCCCGGACGGCGATCCCGCGCCGCGCCCACTCGTAGGCGGCCCGCCGTCGCCCGCCGTCGGGCAGGCGGGCGAGCAGGCGACCGCCGCCGTGCCGGCCGATGGCGTACGAGACGTGGTCGCCGACCAGCGCGCCGGCCGCCGCGACCACGATCACGGCCAGCAGGTCGGGTTGACCGGTCGCCGCGAACACGCCGGCGGTGATCACGGCCGTCTCGCTCGGCACCGCCGGGAAGAAGCCGTCGATCACCGCGATCGCGAAGAGCGCCAGGTAGACCCAGGGCGAGGACATCGTCTGGTGGAGCAGGTCGAGCACCGAATCCATGATCTCGATGCTGGTGCCGGGGACCGGTTCCGCCATCGCCCGGTGGTCACCCGGCGCCTACGACTTAAGTCGTGGCCGACCCGGAGGAGCGTCCGGGTCGGGCACGGGCCGGTGTCAGGGTCCCGGCGGGCGGCGGTGTCAGGGCCGGGTGCCGCGGCCAGCCACGGCCGTTCCGGCCGGGAACACCTCGACCAGACTCGTGAGGCTCTGATCGGCACGGCCGTCCGCCATGCCCCGGCGGAAGGCGTCGAGCACCGCGGCCGGCAGCGTGGTGTCGACGCCGGCCGCCCGGACGGTGTCCAGGACGTGTTCGACGCTGGCGATGCCCATCGCCAGCCGGTCCACGTCGCCCCGGTGGTCGCCCGCGTCGATGCGGGGCGTGTAGAACTCCAGGAACTGGGCCACGTCGGCCGTCTTCCGCGCGATGGGTAGGAACTCCGTGGCGGTGATGCCATGGGCACGCGCCACCGTCACCGTGTGCAGCCAGCTCACCATGATGGTCCAGAACAGGTTCATCCCGAGCTGGTAGTACAGCGCCGCCAATCCCGGATCCTCGCCCAGGTAGTCGACGCCCGTCAGCACCTCCAGCGTCTCCCGGTGAGCTGCGAGCGCGTCGGCCGGTCCGCTGTAGTACGTGCTGGACTCCGGGACCCCGATGCCGGACGGTGGCACCTGCACGCCGCCGGTCAACTGCCGGGCGCCGTGTCCGGCGAGCCAGGTCGCCGCCTCCCGGGCCCGATCGGGAGTGTCCGAGCTGAGGTTGGCGATCACCCGCCCGGGCAGCTCGGCCGTGGCACCGCCGAGGATCTCGTACATCGCGTCGTAGTCGGTGAGGCTCAGCACCACCAGTTCGTTGGCGGTCAGGGCCTCGTTCACGGTCGCCGCCCGGCGGGCACCCCTGCCCACCAACTCGTCGGCCCTGGCCGCGGTCCGGTTCCACACCGTGACCTCGTATCCCCGGTCCAGGAACGCGCCCACCATCGCCCGCCCCATCGGCCCGAGGCCGATGACGGTCACTGCGCGGTCAGTCATGAAGATCCCCCTCTAGAACGAACGCTCTATCTAGTGAGAGGACGTTAGCACGGCACTGGAGCGAACGTTCTATCCGGTAGCCTGGCGGCATGAAGACGTCCGTGCGGCAGTCCGCGACCGTGGAGGGCGGCCTCGGCACCCGGGACCGGATCGTGCGGGTCGCCTCCCGGTTGATGCAGCGCCAGGGCTACGACGGCACCGGCATCAAGCAGATCTCGGTCGAGGCCGGGGCGACCCTGGGGTCGGTCTACCACTTCTTCCCCGGGGGCAAGCAGGAGTTGGCCGTGGCCGCCATCCGCCACGGCGACCAGGAGTTCGCCGACCTGCTCCGGGTGATCCTCGACCAGGTCGCGGACCCGGCCGAGGCGGTGGTCGCCTGTGCCCGCGACCTCGCCGACGGGCTGCGCGACTCCGACTGGGCCGACGGCTGCCCGGTCACCGCCACCGCCCTCGGCACCGCGAGCCGGGCGCCGGACATCCAGCGGGCCGCCGCGGAAGCGTTCGCGCACTGGCGGCTGCTGGTCGCGGACAAGCTCCGCCGCGCCGGTGTCGCGGAGGACGACGCGGAGGAGTTGGCCCACACGGTGATCTCCACGCTGGAGGGCGCCGAACTCGCGGCCCAGGTCTCCCGCAGCGACCGCCCGCTGCTGACGGCCGGCCGGCACCTGGCCCAGCTGATCAACCTGCACCGGTCGCCGGGTGCCTGAGCGGAGCGGGTCGCGCGGACACCCGAGGCGGACGGGTGGCACCGCCCGCCGCCCCGCCTAGGCTCGGGACGTGACCTCCCGCGCCGTCGCGCTCCGCCGCACCGCCGACCGGTACGCGCCCGTGCTGCTCGCCGTCGTCGTGGCGGCGGGGGTGTGGGGGTCGGCGACCGGCTCGCTCGGGGTGCGCTCGCCGCTGCCCCGGGCGCTGGTCCTCGCCGTCGCCGTCCTCGCCGGCTGGGCCGCCGCGACGGTACGCGTACGCTGCTGGCCGCTCTTCGTGACGGCCGCCGTCGCGTGGCTGCTCCTGGCGGCCTGGCCGGCGGCGGTGGTGGCCTCCGGGCAGGCCGGTCTGCGGCTGCGGGGCCGACGGCGGCTCGTCGCCTACCTCGCCGGCGCCGCCCTGGTCGCGGTCGTGGGTGCGCTGATCGGTGTCGCGGTGGGCGGCGAGCGGCGGCTGACCACGGCCACGCCGGCCAACGCGACGGCGATGTTCGCGCTGGCGGTGTTGTTCCCGCTGGTCGTCGGGCTCTGGATACGCGCCCGCCGGGAGACCCTGGCCGCCCTGCGGGACCGGGCCGAGCGGTTGGAACGCGAGCAGGAGGCGCGGACCGAGCGGGTCCGGGCCGAGGAGCGGGCCCGGATCGCCCGGGAGATGCACGACGTGGTGGCGCACCGGGTGTCGCTGATGGTGGTGCACGCCGGCGCGCTGGAGGTCACCGCCGCCGACCCGGCGACCGTCGACGCCGCGGCCCTGATCCGGTCCACCGGGCGACAGGCCCTCACCGACCTGCGCGAGGTGCTCGGCGTCCTGCGCCAGCCCGCTCCCGCCGACGGCCCGGCCACCGCCGCCGACGGGCTGGCCGGCGTCGACGACCTGCTCCGGGAGTCGCGCGCCGCCGGCCTCCGGGTGGACCGGCGGGACGAGGGGACGCCCCGGCCCGTTCCCGCCACCGTCGACCGGACGGTGTACCGGGTGGTCCAGGAGGCGCTGACGAACGTCCGCAAGCACGCGCCGGACGCGGACACCACCGTCCGGCTGCGGTACCTGTCCGGCGGGGTGGAGGTCAGCGTCCGCAACGGTCCGCCCGGCGCGGTGCGCGGGCCGGACGTGGATGCTCCGCCGGCGGGTGCCGTGCCCGGGTCGGACGCGGGCGGGCGGTCGGCGGGCCGCGCGGCCGCGCAGCGGGCGGGCCAGCCGGCGGGCGGTGCGGCCCCGCCGGGGACGGGCGGCCGGTCGGCGGGTGGTGCGGCCCTGCCGGGGGCGGGGCTCGGGCTGATCGGCCTGCGGGAGCGGGTGGAGCTGCTGGGCGGGCGGCTGGAGGCCGGCCCGCGCGACGGCGGCTTCCTGGTCCGGGCGCTGATTCCGGTTCAGGAGGCGACGTGATCCGGGTCCTGGTCGTCGACGACGAGCACCTGGTCCGCTCCGGGCTGCGGCTGATCCTGGAGGCGGCGTCCGACCTCACCGTGGTCGGCGAGGCGGCCGACGGGGCCGCGGCGTTGGCCGAGACCCGGCGACTCCGCCCCGACGTGGTGCTGCTGGACGTCCGGATGCCGGGGACCGACGGGCTGACCGCCGCGCCGGAGCTGGTCGCCCTCGGCGTGAAGGTGATCATGCTGACCACCTTCGACCGGGACGAGTACGTGCACCGGGCGCTGCGGGCGGGGGCTGTCGGCTTCCTGCTGAAGGACACGCCGCCCCGGGAACTCGCCGCCGCCGTGCGTACCGTGGCCGCCGGGAACGCCATGCTGGCCCCGACCGTGACCCGGCGGCTGATCGACTCCTTCGCCGAGCGGGGCCCGGCCCGGCGGGACGCCGCGCGGCAGCGGCTCGGCCAGCTCACGGACCGGGAGCGGGAGATCGTCCGGGAGGTCGGACGGGGGCTCGGCAACGCCGAGATCGCCCGCCGGTTGACGATGAGCGAGGCGACCGTCAAGGCGCACGTCAGCCGGGCGCTCGCCAAGCTCCAGGTCGCCAACCGGGTGCAGCTCGCGATCCTGGTCCACGACGCCGACCTGCTCTGACTCGCCGCCCGGCCCGCCGCCATCCGGTCCACCGGTGGAACACCATGGCTGTCAGGACGGACCGGTGACACCCATGGCGTCCCACCCGCCGGCCGGCCGGGGAGATGGCAGGTGGAGGGGTGTCGGGGTCAGCGGTGGCGGCGGTGGCGCAACCAGCGGACGGACTCCAGCAGCACCGTGACCGCCACCGACACGCCCACCCCGGCGAGGATGCCCTTGACGGGGTCGCGCTCGAACGCCAGCCCGCCGAAATAGCCGAGCAGGGCGCAGTAGAGCGCCCAGCTCGCCGCCGCGATCGAGTCGAACAGCAGGAACGAGCGGAGCGGGTAGCGGACCGCGCCCATGGTGAGGGTGACCGCCGTCCGTCCGCCGGGGACGTACCGGGCGGTGGTCAGGATCAGTCCGCCGCGCCGGTGCACCGCCCGGCGGGCCCACTCGGAACCGGCCCGCCGCCGGCTGTCGGCGGGGAACCGGGCGAGCCGGTTCGCCCCGCCGCCGCGCCCGATGGCGTACGAGATGTGGTCGCCGACGCAGGCGCCCAGCGCGGCGGCGACGATCACCGCCACCAGCTCGGGGCTCCCGCCGGTGGCGAGCACGGCGGCGGTGATCACGGCCGCCTCGCCGGGCACCGCCGGGAAGAACGCGTCGACCGCGGTGAGCCCGAACAGCAGCAGGTACACCCACGGCGAGGCGACCAGCTGCCGGAGCAGGTCGAGCGCGGACTCCATGCCTCCCATGCTCGCCGGGCGCGACCCGCCCGGTGGTCGAGTCGCGAGACTCGCGGGATCAGCCCGACCCGCCGGGACCGACCAGGGCCGGCGGGGCGAGCAGCGGACCGCGCGGGACCTTGTCCCCGGCGGTGGGGCCGCGCGAGGTGAGCACCACCGGCGCGCCCAGTTCCGCGTGCACCGCCTCCGCCCAGTCGGGCGGCGGGGCGTCGTACACCGGGCGGGAGCGCAGCAGGCGCTCGGTGAGCGCGGCCTGCCGGTCCAGGTCGCCGGGCGGGCCCGGCGTGAGCCGGTCGGTCCAGTCGTAGCGGCGGCAGATCCGCAGCCCGGGACCGGCGAGGTCGAGATGGGTCAGCGCCAGGCCGTCGACCCCGCCGGCGGCGTCGAGGGCGTACCGGTGGGCGACCGCGTCGAAGTGGCCGAACCGGAAGCGGCCCTGCCACGGGTTGGTCGGGTTGTGCGGGTCGGCCAGCGGCAGGGCCCCGTCCTCGGTCACCAGCGGCCCCGGCCCGTGCCGGGTGGTGACCACGCGCAGCACCCCGATCCGGGTCGCCGCGCCCGCCTGGCCCGCCTCGGCGAGCAGGCTGTCGGCGTTGGCGAAGGTGGTGGTGCTCCACGTCGTGTACGGGTGGAAGCCGTGCCACTCGTCGAGCAGCACCCCCTGCGCGCCCTCGAAGACGCACGTCCCGGCGCGCAGCGCCCCGGCCAGCCAGCCCCGGTCGACGATCGCCACCCGCCCGGCGAACCCGGTGAACGCGGGCAGGCAGTCCTCGACCGGCGGCGCGTCCAGCGGGCCGAGTTCGGCGGTCAGCCGGTCCCGCAGGGCGGCCAGCCGGCGGCGCAGCAGGGCCGGGGCGCGGCAGTCGGCCACCCGGGGCGCCTCGTCGGGGTGGGCGAGACCGTACGCCACGGCCTCGCCCACCCCCAGCCCGCAGGAGCCGTGCCGGTCGGCTCCCCGGGCGATCTCGCGGGCCCGGTTGGCGGCCCGGTGGTACGGGGTGGCGAGCAGCGCCTCCCCGTCCACGGTCAGCCGGTCGAGCGCGTCGGGCACCCCGACCGAGGCGAGGTGGTCGGCCTCGGCGGCCAGCGCGAGCGGGTCCACCACCACGTGCCGCGACAGGTGCGTACGGACGCCGGGGTGGAACGTGCCGGCGCCGAACTGCGCGAACGTGTGGTGCCGCCCGTCGCGCAGCACGACGTTGTGCGCCGCCTGCGCGCCCCCGTTGAAGCGGACCACCGTGTGCACGGGCCGGGTGGCGCAGAGCCAGTCCACCACCGTGCCCTTGCCGGCGTCGCCGAAGCCGAGGTCGACCACCGCCACGTGGTTCACAGCCGGGTCACCTCGCCGCCGGTGTCGCGGAAGGCGGGCAGCGTCGACACCTCGGCGCGCCGTCCCCCGCGGAGGCGGGCCAGCGCCTTGGACACGGTGCCGGTGGCGGCCGAGCCGACCCGGTCGAGGTCGCGCAGGCCCTCGTCCAGGTCGATGGCCTGTTCGCCGAGCCCGACGGTGAGCGCGATCGTCTCGCAGACCGCGTCGAGGTCGTCCAGCACGACGGCGTTCTGCCCGAGCAGGTCCCGCCAGGAGTCGAGCACCTTGGCGTTGCCGGAGTAGTGGCTGCCGGCGGGGAGCAGGTAGTAGGTGTCCCAGCGGCGGGTCAGCTCGTCGACGATTTGCCGCAGCGGCACGTCCTCGCGCAGGTCGTCACCGATGACGCGGGCCACCTCCCGGGACTTCACCTGCGGGTACGCCAGCTCGTCGCCGATGATGAACAGGTAGCCGCGCCGGCCGCGCTTCTCCCAGGAGTCGGTCACGGTGTGCCGGGCCATGAAGTACATGGCCAGCTCGTACGACTCGGTCATCTGCCCGCCGCCGCCGCCCTCCAGCACGATCCGGCCGAGGTCGTCGTCCATCCGGTTGTCCGACTCGAACTGCCCGACCTGCAACGGCACCCGGTCGCAGGTGGCGTCGCCGATCGCGCCGAACATGATCTGCGGGTCGCTGGCGTAGCCCTGCCGCTGCAGCAGCCCGAGCAGCTGCGGCAGCTTGGTCTGCAGGACGCGCGGCACGTTGCGCATCGAGCCGGTGACGTCGAAGAGCACCGCGATGGGCGTCGACCGGGGGTGCTCGTCGGAGTCGCGGCTCTCGCGCATCGCGTCGCGGGGGTCGAGGGCGGGGTGCACGGTGCGCGCCCCGCTGTCGCTGTAGGAGAACGCGCTCTTGCCGGTGGTCCGGCGGTAGCGGTCGGCGGCGTCGTACACGTCGGTGGACCACATTCCACTGCCCATGACAGCTCCTTAGGGGGTGAGGGTGAAGGGTCGGAAGGTGCGCGGCCCGTAGAGCCGCTCCAGCACCTCGTCCAGCTCGCGCAGCAGGCGCCAGGCGTCGTCGGGCCGGGCGTCCAGGGACCGCTGGCGGCAGCCTCGCGCGAAGTCGTGCAGCTCGCGGGGCGCGCGCGGCCCCATCAGCCAGCTCATGCACGCGCTGGCCATCGCGATGTCGGTGCCCGGCCCGCAGGGCCGCCGCCGGGGGATCTCGTCCGGGTACCACCGCGCCTCGTAGCCGGGCACCAGCGCGGGGATCGTGCTGCCGACGGGCGCGGAGAAGCACCAGTCGACCAGCACCACGCCGTGCCCCTCCGGCTCGATCAGCACGTGCGGCGGCAGGACCGCGCCGTGCACGACGCCCGCCCGGTGGGCCAGGCCGAGCGCCACCAGCAGCCGGCGCCACATCCAGGCCACGTCGCGGGCGTCCAGCCCGTCCGGGTACGCGCGCCGCACCTCGTCGAGGTCGTGCAGGCCGGGCGCCGTGGCGAGCACGTTGATCCGCCGCTCGGCGCCGGTCGCGGCGTCCCGGTGCCGGAAGTCCTCGACCAGCCGGGGCACGTACGGCAGGTAGCGCGGGTCGCCGCGTTCGGCGATGGTGCGCAGGGCGTGCGCCTCGCGCGCCATCAGGTCGTTGTCGGTGGGCCGCCGGGGCAGCTTGAGCAGCCGGTCCGCCCCGACGTCGTAGAGGTCGGCCAGGTCGCCCGAGTGCGCCGGCGTGCCGAGGCGGTAGTCGCCGAGGACGGTGACCTGCCGGGCCCGCCAGCGGGTGGTGACCTGGACGAACGCGTCGGTGGCCGCGGCGCGGACCGCCGGGTCGGCCGGCAGGCGGTCGGGGTGCAGGGCGGCGACCAGCTCGCGGTAGCGCCGGGCCGGCTGGTCCGTGCCGAACAGGTCGGCGTCGGTGCGGGCCGCCGTGACCAGGCGGATGGCTTCCGCGGTCCTCACCGCACCGATTCCTCCCGGGCGGGGCGCAGCAGCGCCGGGTGCAGCAGCCGGGCGTCGCCGGCCCGGTAGAGCTTGGCGCGGGGGCCGCCGCGGGCGCCGCCGCGCTCGGTGCTGGCGCCGGTGCTCTCCACGAAGCCGGGCACGGAGAGCACCTTGCGGTGGAAGTTGCCGGCGTGCAGCGGGTGCCCCCAGACCGTCTCGTAGACGGCGCGCAGCTCGCTGACGGTGAACTCGGGGGCGAGGAAGCGGGTGGCGAGCGGGGTGTATTCCAGCTTGGCGCGGGCCCGCTCCAGCGCGTCGTCGATGATCCGGCCGTGGTCGAAGGCGAGCTGCCGGCTGGTCAGCGCGGTCACCGGCAGCCAGGCCGCCGCGTCGGCGTCGCTGCCGGCGGCCGGGTCCGGCAGGTCCGGCGCGAACGCGAGGTGGGCGACCGAGACGACGCGCATCCGCGGGTCGCGGTCAGGGCTGCCGTAGCTGGCGAGCTGCTCCAGGTGTACGCGGCGCAGCCCCTCGCCGCCGAGTCCCGTCTCCTCGGCCAGCTCCCGCCGGGCGCCGGCCGCCAGGTCCTCGTCGGGGCGGACGAAGCCGCCGGGCAGCGCCCAGTGCCCCGCGAACGGCGGCTCGCCGCGCCGGATCAGCAGCAGGTGCAGCGCGCCGTCCCGGATGGTCAGCGCCACCACGTCGACGGTGACCGCGACCGCCGGATAGGCCCGGGGGTCGTACGCGGCCAGGAACTCCCGCTCGTCCACGTCGTCCCTCTCATGTTGAGAACATCTCGATCTGAGAAGAACTTAGCGCACGAAGCCGCCCCTGCCAAGCCCGGTGTCCGGATCGGCGGGGGCGGCTCAGCGCACGAGACCCACCAGGTGCGGGCGACCGCGCAGGTCGTGCAGGGCGAATCCGCCGTCCGGCAGCCGCGTGAAGCTCACCGTGCCCGGCAGCGGCACCGGCAGCTTGAAGGCCACCTCGACGGTGTAGGCGTCGGGCAGGCGGTTGTCCAGCGCGGCCAGGCAGCGGGCCTTGCTCCACATCCCGTGCGCGATCGGCCGGGGGAAGCCGAACAGCCGGGCGCCGAGGCGGGAGGTGTGGATCGGGTTGCGGTCCCCGGAGACCCGCGCGTAGTCCGTGCCGACGCGGGGCTCGACCCGCCAGCGCGCGGAGCCGGCCGGCGCCGGGGACCACTCGCCCCGGCCGCGCCCCCCGCCGGTGCGCTCCCGGCCGAGGTACGTCGAGACGCCGCGCCAGACCTCCTCCCCGTCGACCGCGCCGACGAGCACCACGTCGATCTGCCGCCCCCGGTCGTGCGGGCGCAGGTGCTCCGCGTACGTGGTGAAGTCGAGGGTCTCGTCGGCGGTGACCGGGCGGTGCACGGTGATCCGGTTGCCGACGTGCACCACGCCGGTCAGCGGGATCGGGAACCCGGGCGCGGTCATCAGCCGCAGGGCCAGCGGGAACCCCATGACGTGCGGGTACGTGGCGGGCAGCCGGTCGGTGAGGCGGAACCCGCAGACCCGGTCGTAGTCGGCCAGGTGCGCCCGGTCGACGGCGACCCCGCCGACGGCCAGCTCCACCGCCGGCACGCCGGCCGACCGCCGCCCGCCGCCGAGGCCGGGCAGCGCGCCGAGCAGCGCCCGCCGGTAGAGCGCCCCGGCCGCCGGCATCCGGGGCAGCTCCACGCGCTCCCGGGCACCCGTCGCGGCGTGCCCGGCCAGGTCCCGCGTCACCTCGTCGGCCGGCCCGGAGAGGTCGTGCGTCTCCTCGACGCTCAGATCGTGGCCGGACGGCCCCGGCCGGCGGATCGCCGCCAGCGTCTCCTCCGGCAGCACCTCCGTGGGGCCGTCGATCAGCTCGTGCAGGGACAGGTCGTCCGCCGGGCCCTCCGCCGGTTCCCTCCGCCCGGCCATCACGCCCCCAGCAGGCTCTGGCCGCAGACCCGCACGACGTTGCCGCTGACCGCGCCGGAGGCCGGCCACGCCAGCCAGCCGATGGTCTCGGCGACGTCCACCGGCAGCCCGCCCTGCGACATGCTGTTCATCCGCCGGCCCGCCTCGCGCAGCACCAGCGGGATGCGCGCGGTCAGCCGGGTCTCGATGAACCCGGGAGCGACCGCGTTCACGCTGATCTGCCGTTCGCGCAGGACGGGCGCGAGCGAGTCGACCAGCCCGATCACGCCCGCCTTGCTGGTGGCGTAGTTGGTCTGGCCCCGGTTGCCGGCGATGCCGGCGATCGAGGAGACCGAGACGATCCGCCCGCCGGCCGGGATCAGCTCCCGCTCCAGCAGCACGTCGTTGATCCGCTCCTGGCTGGAGAGGTTGACGTCGAGCACGGAGTCCCAGCGTTCGGCGTCCATCCGGCCGAGGGTCTTGTCGCGGGTGATGCCGGCGTTGTGCACGACCACGTCGACCCGCCCGTGCCGGCCGGCGAGGTGCTCGGCGAGCCGGGTCGGCGCGTCGGGGGCGGTGAGGTCGAGCTGGACGGCCGTCCCGCCGATCTCGTTGGCGACCGCCGCCAGCTCGTCGCCGGCCGCCGGGACGTCCAGCGCGACGACGCGCGCGCCGTCGCGGGCCAGCACCCGGGCCAGCGCCGCGCCGATGCCCCGGGCCGCCCCGGTCACCAGGACGACCTGCCCGTCCAGCGGGCGGTCCCAGTCGGCCGGCGGCTCGGCCGTGCCGGTGCCGACCCGGACGACCTGCCCCGAGACGTACGCGGACCGGCCGGAGAGCAGGAACCGGAGGGTGGCCTCCAGGCTGGTCGACGTGCCGGCGTCGGCGTCCTTCGTGACGTACACGAGCTGGGCGGTGACGCCCCGACCGAACTCCTTGCCGATGCTGCGGGTCAGCCCCTCCAGGGCCCGCTGGGCGGTGGCCTCCCGCGGCGAGCCGCCCTCGGCGGGCGGGGTGCCGAGCACGACCACCCGGCCGCTGGGCAGCACCGACCGGGCGTGCGGGTGGAAGAAGTCGTAGAGCTGGCGCAGGCCGGTGGAGTCGGTGACGCCGGTGGCGTCGTACACGAGGGCGGCGAAGCGCTCGGTGGCTTGCACGGTGCCGGGGTCGCGCAGCTCGACCCCGGCGGCGGCGAGGATCTTGCCGACCGGCTCGGTGAGCCGACCCCCGGTCGCGGCGCCGAGCAGGACCGGCCCGGGGACGAGGGGGTCGCCGGGGGTGTGCCGGCGCAGTCGGGGCGGGTCGGGCAGCCCGAGGCGCTTGACCAGCGCGCGACCGGCCCCCGATCGGACGAAGCTCGCGTACCTGTCGGTCATAGGCGTAGCCTACTGGCGAGTAGGTTGAGGGCAAGCCCTTCGAGGAGGCGGGATCGTGCAGAGCATCCGGCGGGTCGCGGTCATCGGCGGCAACCGCATCCCCTTCGCCCGGTCCAACTCGCGGTACGCGAGTGCGTCCAACGCCGACATGCTGGGCGCGGCGCTGGACGGGCTCGTCGCCCGGTTCGGCCTGGCCGGCCAGCGGGTCGGCGAGGTGGTGGCCGGCGCGGTGCTCAAGCACGCCAGGGACTTCAACCTGACCCGCGAGGTGGTGCTCGGCTCGAAGCTCGACCCGCACACCCCCGCGTACGACATCCAGCAGGCCTGCGGCACCGGGCTGGAGGCGGCCATCCTGGTCGCCAACAAGATCGCCCTCGGGCAGATCGACGCCGGCATCGCGGGGGGCGTGGACACCACCTCCGACGCGCCGCTGGCGGTCAACGAGGACATGCGCCGCACGCTGCTCAGGCTGAACAGCGCCCGCACCCTCGGCGAGCGGCTGAAGATCGCCGCGAAGCTCCGGCCGCACCAGCCGTTCCGGCCCGAGATCCCGCGCAACGCCGAGCCGCGCACCGGGCTGTCGATGGGGGAGCACGCCGCCCGTACGGCGTTGCGCTGGCAGATCGACCGGCAGTCCCAGGACGAGCTGGCGCTGCGCTCGCACCAGCGGCTCGCCGCCGCGTACGACCGAGGGTTCTTCGACGACCTCCTGACGCCCTACCTCGGGCTCACCCGCGATGCGAACCTGCGCCCGGACACCAGCCTGGAGCGGCTCGGCGCGCTCAAGCCGGTCTTCGGCGCGAAGGGCCCGGACGCCGACGCGGCGACCATGACCGCCGGCAACTCCTCGCCGCTGACCGACGGCGCCTCCACCGTGCTGCTGGCCAGCGAGGAGTGGGCCCGCGAGCGCAACCTGCCCGTGCTGGCCTGGTTCTCCTGGTCGGAGACCGCCGCCGTCGACTTCGTGCACGGCGACGAGGGGCTGCTGATGGCCCCCGCGTACGCGGTGCCCCGGATGCTGGCCCGGGCCGGGCTGACGCTCCAGGACTTCGACTACTACGAGATCCACGAGGCCTTCGCCTCCCAGGTGCTGGCCACTCTGGCCGCCTGGGAGTCCCCCGAGTTCTGCAAGGACCGGCTCGGGCTGGACGCTCCGCTCGGCGCGATCGACCGGGACAGGCTCAACGTCAACGGCTCCTCGCTCGCCGCCGGGCACCCGTTCGCGGCGACGGGCGGCCGGATCGTGGCGACCCTGGCGAAACTGCTCGCCGAGAAGGGCAGCGGGCGGGGGCTGATCTCGATCTGCGCCGCCGGGGGCCAGGGCGTGACGGCCATCCTGGAGCGCTGAGGCCCGCCGGGACTGTGCGGCGCGGGTCGCCGGCCGGGCGACTGTGCGGATTCGCACCTGGACGCGGTGCCGGTCCGGTGGCCTAGCCTGGGGCAGCCCGTCCACTCCCCGACCGGAGGACCGCCCCGGTGTCTGCCGCCCCGACGTCCGTGCCCGATCCCCAGGCCCACCCCGCGTCGCCGTTCCCCGCCCCACCCGGGGGCGTCCGGATCGGCCGGAGCGCCCAGGTCGTCACCGCCCTGGTGCTGCTCGCGCCGGCGGCCGTCGCCCTGCTCTGGTCGTACGTGCTCCCGTCGGTCAGCACGCTCGTGAAGAGCTTCCAGCGGAGCCGAGGGCTGAGCGGGCCGACCGAGTCGGCCGGCGGCGACAACTACGCGCAGGTGATCGAGCGGGGTTTCCTGGGTGACCTGGGCTACGCGCTGCTCCTCGCGCTCGTGCCGCTGCTCCTCGCGCTGCTCGTCGCCCCGCTGCTCGCGCTCGCCGCGGAGCGGGCCGGGCGGGTGCCCCGCCTGGTGACCCGGGCACTGCTCGCGCTGCCGCTGGCCGCCTACGCCCCGGTCGCCGTGGGGGTGGCGTGGACCGTGGACCGGTTCGAGGCCGACCGGGACGCCTGGACGCAGTCGCCCACGCTGACCGCCGTACGCACCGTGGCGCTGCTGACGGCCGGGCTGGTGGTCGCGGTCGGCGCCACCGTCTTCCTCGCCGCGATGCGCCGCGGCCGCGGCGGCGGCCGTTCGGGCCTGGCGGCCCTGGCGGTCGGCGGCGTGCTCGGGCTGACCGTCGTCGCGGTGACCGTGCAGTCCTGGTCCCTCCAGTGGCCTTTCCTCGCCGCCCGGGGCGACCGGACCGGCCCGCTGGTGCGGACCGTCCGGGAGAGCCTGGTCCGGTTCGACCTCGGGGTCGGCGCCGCGGGCAGCGTGCTGCTGCTGGCGCTGCTGGCCGTGCTCGGCGTCCTGGCCGTCCTCCTGCTCCTGGCCACCCGGACGAGGATCGCCTTCACCGGGTGGCGCGACCACCCGGCGGGGGCCCGGACGGTCACCCCGGCCGGTGCCGCCGCGGGCGCTCCGGCGGGCGGGCGCAACCCGGTCGCGCTCGGTCTGCTGGTCGTGGGGCTGGTGGTGTTCCTCGGCGTGCTCGCCTACGTGCTGACGCCGTGGCTGCGGGCGCTCACCGCCGACGCGCCACCGCTGCCCTCCGGCGTCTCCACCGGCGCGGTCCAGGTCAACACCTGGCTCCCGCCGCTGGTCTCGACGGTTGTCGGGGTGGGCCTCGCCGCACTGGCCGGCTTCGCCATCGGCGGCCTGCGCCCGCTGGGCCGGGCCAGCGAGCTGCTCCTGCTGCCGTTCGCGCCCTGGCTCTTCGTCGGCGACGGCCCGCTGGCCATCGCCCACTTCATCCGCGCCCAGGAGAACGACCAGCTCAACACCTTCGTCGGGCTGATCCCGCCGGGCTGGCTCTCCGTCCCCGCGCTCGTGGTGTTCGCCCTCTTCTTCCGGGGCCAGCGGGAGCGCTGGGAGGCCGGCGGGCGGTTCGGGTCGACCATGCTGCTGCCCGCCCTGCCGATGCTGGCCGGCGCCGGGCTGCTGAGCTGGCTGGTCGGCGCGCAGAGCTGGCTGTGGCCGCAGCTGGTCGTCCGGGACGCCGAGCACGCGCCGGCGACGAACCTGGTCCTCCTGCGGCTCGCGGAGACGCTCGGCGACCCGGCGGCCGTGCGGGGGCTGGTCGCCCAGGTGCTGCCGCTGCCGATGCTGCTGCTGTTCCTGGTCGCGTTCCTGGCGTTGCAGCTGCTCTACCTCGATCGGCTCGTGATCGCGGCGGGCCGGGGCGAGGCCGGGCCGGCCGACGGGGCAGCGTCCGGCAGCGTCCTCCGAGCCGTCCAGGGCGTTCCGGGCGCCCAGGGCGTTCCGGGCGCCCAGGGCGTTCCGGGCGCTCAAGGCGTTCCGGGCGCTCAAGGCGTTCCGGGCGCTCAGGGCGTTCCGGGTGCCCAGGGCGTTCCGGGCGTCCGAAAGGACTGAGGTCGCGACGATCCGGGGGACGTGCTCGCGAGCCGGCGTGCGCCCCGCCCGAGTTCACGCCCGGGGGGTCAGCGCACACGCAGGGTGCGAGCACCTGCGGGCTCCATCCCGACCCCTGCTTCCCGTGCTGGCCTCCGCAGGGTGCTCCCGGCCGGGTCGTGCCGTCCTCACGGGCGGGCACGCCCGGCCGGATGCGGGGGCTCCGGCCGGGCCGCCGGCGCCCGCCCGGCCACCGGCGGGGCCCGGTGCGGCTCAGCTGATCGACGGTGAGCCCGTGAGCTCCCAGACCATGTCGCCCTCGCCGTCGTTGTTGATGTTGTAGGTCACCTTGCCGTCGGCGGTCCAGCCGCCGCTGCCGCTCGCGAAGCTGCCCCGGCCGCAGAAGTCGTCGCCCTGGTAGAGGGAGTTGATCGACGATGTCATCGAGCAGGAGGTGACGGCGATGTCGGCGTCGTTCCGCTCCAGGCGGACCTGGACCACGAACTTGTCGAACTTGTTGCTGCCCGCCTCGTTCCAGGAGACGTAGCCGTCGGCGAAGTGGCCGCCGTTGCGCGACACGACGCAGAGCTTCACCGTCACGTCGGCGTTGTAGAAATCGGTCGGGAACTCCTTGGTGTTGGTCTTGCACGCGGTGGCCGCGCTCGCCGGCGCCGCACCCAGCACCAGCGCGCCGCCGACGGCCAGCGCCGAGGCCATCGCCGCCGCGCCGAACTTGATCCTTCGGTTCATCCTCGGGCCTCCTGTCGTGCCGATCGGACGAGCGAGGGTGCCCCGCCCGTCGAAATCAATCGATGCAGAGACGTCCTGTGTAGACAGATGAGACACGGATGGCAAGAGCTTTCGGCGAAACCGCAGTGATCGATAATTTCCTACGGGGAGGGCTCCCGGCGGGGTCCCCGCTCCGGATCGCGGTGCGAAGGTGTACGCGATCACCCACCGCTCCGACGGCGTACCGGGTGGCGCCGGCACCCGGCCCGTGCGGCAGACCGGGTGGCCGCGACCCGCCCGGCGAAGCCCCCGCCTGCGGATACGAGAGAATGAGCTACGTGACGACGATCCCGAACGTGCTCGCCAACCGGTACGCCTCGCCCGAACTGGTCGCCCTCTGGTCCCCCGAGGAGAAGATCCGGATGGAACGGCGGCTCTGGCTCGCCGTGCTCCGGGCGCAGCGCGACCTCGGCGTGCCGGTGCCGGACGGCGTGGTCGAGGCGTACGAGGGAGTGCTCGACCAGGTCGACCTCGCCTCGATCGCCGAGCGGGAGCGGGTCACCCGGCACGACGTGAAGGCCCGGATCGAGGAGTTCAGCGCGCTCGCCGGGCACGAGCACGTGCACAAGGGCATGACCTCCCGGGACCTCACCGAGAACGTCGAGCAGCTCCAGGTGCGCGCCTCGCTGGAGCTGGTCCGGGACCGGGTGGTGGCCACCCTGGCCCGGCTGTCCCGGCTCGCCGTCGAGCACTCGGGCCTGGTCATGACCGGCCGCTCGCACAACGTCGCCGCGCAGGCCACCACGCTCGGCAAGCGCTTCGCGTCGGCCGCGGAGGAGCTGCTGATCGCGTACGAGCGGCTGGACGACCTGATCAACTGGTACCCGCTGCGCGGCGTGAAGGGGCCCGTGGGCACCGCCGCCGACCAGCTCGACCTCTTCGACGGCGACGCCGACAAGGTGGCCGAGCTGGAGCGCCGGGTGGCCGAGCACCTCGGCTTCTCCCGGGTGCTCGACAGCGTCGGCCAGGTCTACCCGCGCTCGATCGACCTGGCGGTGCTCTCGGCGCTGGCGCAGATCGCCGCCGCGCCCTCCTCGCTGGCCACGACGATCCGGCTGATGGTGGGCCAGGAGTTGGCCACCGAGGGCTTCAAGCCGGGTCAGGTCGGCTCCAGCGCGATGCCGCACAAGATGAACACCCGGTCCAGCGAGCGCGTCAACGGCTTCGCGGTGATCATCCGGGGTTACCTGTCGATGGTCGGCGAGCTGGCCGGCGACCAGTGGAACGAGGGGGACGTCTCCTGTTCGGTGGTGCGCCGGGTCGCCCTGCCGGACGCGTTCTTCGCCGCCGACGGGCTGTTCCAGACGTTCCTCACCGTGTTGGACGAGTTCGGCGCGTACCCGGCGGTGATCAACCGCGAGCTGGAGCGCTTCCTGCCGTTCCTGGCCACCACCAAGATCCTGGTGGCGGCGGTCCGGCGCGGCGTCGGCCGCGAGGTCGCCCACGAGGTGATCAAGGAGCACGCGGTCGCCGTAGCGCTCGCCATGCGCGAGAAGGGCGCCGCGGAGAACGACCTCTTCGACCGCCTCGCGGCGGACGGCCGTCTGGGCCTGACCCGGGGCGAGATCGACGCCCTCGTCGCCGACCGCACCGCGTTCGTCGGCGCCGCCCCCGCCCAGGTCGAGGCCGTCGCCCGCCGCGTCGCCGCCGTGGTCGACGCCCACCCCGAGGCCGCCGCCTACACCCCGCCCCCCATCCTCTGACCTTCCCCCAACCCCCGGCACCGCGCGCCCGGCCCGGAGCCGGCACCGCTCGCCGCCGCCCGGCCGGGTCGCACCGGCGCCGACCGGGCCGGCGGGTGGTCAGGAGTCGCGGGTGGGGGTCTCCGCCGCCGTGCGGAGGTTGGGGGCGCTCGCCGGCTCGGCGATGCCGCCCGGGGTCTCGGCGAAGGCGGGGTCGTGGGCGGTCTCCGCGGCGACCAGCGGCTGGTCGGGCGGCATGACGTCCGGCATCTTGGGCACCACGATCACCGCCGTGCCGTACGCGCAGATCTCCATCCACATCTCGCCGCAGTCGCGGCTGTCGAAGCGCATGCCCACCACGGCGTTCGCGCCGAGGCGGCGGGCCTCCTCGCCGAGCCGGGCCACCGAGTCGGTGCGCCACCGGGTCAGGTTGTCCGGCGCCATCGGGTCGTACGCGCCGCCGCGCAGGTTCTTGACCCCCTCGCGGTACGGGTTCCGCGTCCTGGCCATCGATGACACCACTTCGCCCAGGATCTGGCGGATCTCGTACCCGGGTAGTTGCTCCGTCGTCACGACCAGCACGTTTCCGATGCTGTCAGGGTGAGCGCGCGCCCGATCGCGAGCCGTGTTCACCTGATCGGATGCTGCAAAACGGCGCGGCGCGGACGGCCGGCGCGTCGCCGACCATCCGCGCCGCCGGGGCGCTAACCGTCAGACACCGGCCGTCTGGGTGATCCAGGCCCGGTTGTACGCGACGCTGCCGTAGTTCTGGATGCTCTGGCCGTCGGCGGTCGAGGCGACGCCGACCTGGCGGCCGTTGTAGAACTGCGGGCCGCCCGAGTCGCCCCGCCACGCGTTGCCGTTGATCCGGGTGCTGCGGATCGCCTGGCCGCCGTACGCGTCGGTGGCGCTGTTGCTGGTCACCTGGACGGACGCGGTCTTGAGCTGGGTGGAGGCCGAGCAGCCGCTGTAGCAGGTCATGCCCCAGCCGTAGATCGAGTTGGTCGAGCCGATGGGCGGGTTGCTGCTGGCCAGCGTGACGTAGCTGGTGCTCACCGAGCTGGACAGGCGCAGCAGGGCCAGGTCGTAGCGGCTGTAGCTGGCGCTGACCGTGCGGGTGACGCCGCCGGAGGAGCGGTAGACGCTGCCGACCCGGACGGACATCGTGCCACTGACGCAGTGCCGGGCGGTGAGCACCCACTCCGCGGCGATGATCGTGCCGGAGCAGGTGAACGAACCGTTGCTGAACACGGCGGCGGCCCACGGGGCGGACGAGACGGTGCTGCCGCCGATGATCGGCTGCGGGCCGGCCGGGGCGGCGACGGCGCCGGAGCTGGCGCCGAGCAGGCCGGCCGCTGCGGTGGCCAGCACCGCGATCATGGATCGGATGCGCATGTGGGGCTCCTTCGGGGATGGGCCCGGGTTCACCGGGTCGAGCTGTCGGCCGGCGGGCGGGGGTGGCCCGGCGGCCGTGCACGTCCGATCGACGTACGACGATGTACGGTAGGGCTCCTGAGATGTCGTTCACAAGAGTGTCATCGAAATTCTTCGATCAAACGCGATGGGGCGCGGCTGCCGGGGGTGGCCCCGGCTGTCCGGCGGAGTGGGGCGAAACGGGCCGGTCGGCAACGGAACCGCATCGGGATCGCAACGAACCCGCATCGGTCTTCCGGCCCCCGCGCCGAGAATGTGGATCACTGCCTGAACTGCGTCCGGCCGGTGCGTCCAGGGCCGGATCTGCCAGGTAGGCTGGCTGCGCTCGCCCGTTGTGGGTCGGCACCCAACTGCGTACACAGTCAGGAGTGCCCAGTGCCTCGCGTCGTCGTCGACGTCATGCTCAAGCCCGAGATCCTCGATCCCCAGGGCCAGGCCGTCGCAAACGCGCTGCCCCGGCTCGGCGTCAGCGACGTCGCCTCGGTTCGGATCGGCAGGCGGATCGAGATCGAGTTCACCGGTGAACCGGACCTGGACCGGGCCCGGGAGATCGCCGACAAGCTGCTCGCCAACCCGGTCATCGAGGACTTCACCGTCCGCCTGGTCGAGGCCGACGAGACCCCGGACGCCCGCTCGTGACCGCCCGGGTCGGTGTGGTCACGTTCCCCGGTTCGCTGGACGACGGGGACGCGGCCCGGGCCGTCCGCATCTCGGGCGCCGAACCGGTCCGTCTCTGGCACGGTGACCCCCGGCTGCACGGGGTGGACGCCGTCGTCCTGCCCGGCGGTTTCTCCTACGGCGACTACCTGCGCTGCGGCGCCATCGCCCGGTTCGCCCCGGTGATGGAGACGATCGTCGACGCGGCCCGGGGCGGCCTGCCCGTGCTCGGCGTCTGCAACGGCTTCCAGATCCTCTGCGAGGCGCACCTGCTGCCCGGGGCCCTGACCCGCAACCAGCACCTGCACTTCCGCAACCGGGACCAGGTCCTGCGCATCGAGTCGGTCGGCACGGCGTGGACGAACGCGTTCCAGCCCGGCCAGGAGGTGCTGATCCCGGTCAAGAACGGCGAGGGCTGCTACGTCGCCGACACCGCGACGCTGGACCAGCTCGAAGCCGAGGGCCGGGTGGTCGCCCGCTACGTCGGCGGCAACCCCAACGGGTCGCAGCGCGACATCGCCGCGATCACGAACCCCGCCGGCAACGTGGTCGGCATCATGCCGCATCCCGAGCACGCGGTGGAGGCGCTCACCGGCCCCTCCCTGGACGGTCTCGGCTTCTTCACCTCGGTGCTCAAGCACCTGGTGGGGGCGCCGGCGTGACCGTGCGCGGCGGCATCACCGGTCGGCTCACCCGCCCTCCGGGCGGCCTTGGGCGCAGCGAGGAGAGATCATGACCACCCATCCGGACGAGGTACGGGAGACCCCGGAGGCCTTCCCGGCCGCCCCGGCGCAGCCGGTGGAGCCGCGTCCGGCCGCCGTGGCGCCGCCGGCCGCGCCCACCGGGCCGGCGACCGCCGACTGGGCCGCGGGCGTGGACACGGTGCCGCACGCCGGGGACACCCCCGGTGAGCTGCAGCCGTACGCCGAGCTCGGGCTCCGCGACGACGAGTACGACCGGATCCGGCACATCCTCGGCCGCCGGCCCACCCAGGCCGAGCTGGCCATGTACTCGATCATGTGGAGCGAGCACTGCTCCTACAAGTCCAGCAAGGTGCACCTGCGCCAGTTCGGCGAGAAGGCCCCGCCGAGCGACCGGCTGCTCGCCGGCATCGGCGAGAACGCCGGTGTGGTGCAGGTCTCCGACGAGCTGGCGGTGACCTTCAAGGTCGAGTCGCACAACCACCCGAGCTTCGTCGAGCCCTACCAGGGCGCGGCGACCGGCGTCGGCGGCATCGTCCGGGACATCCTGGCCATGGGCGCCCGCCCGGTGGCGGTGATGGATCCGCTGCGCTTCGGCGCCGCCGACCACCCCGACACCGCCCGGGTGCTGCCCGGCGTCGTCGCCGGGGTGGGCGGCTACGGCAACTGCCTCGGCCTGCCGAACATCGGCGGCGAGGTCGTCTTCGACCCCTGCTACCAGGGCAACCCCCTGGTCAACGCGCTCTGCCTCGGCGTGCTGCCGGTCAACCGGCTGCAGAACAAGGCCGCCGCCGGGCCGGGCAACGTCGTGGTGCTGATGGGCGCCAAGACCGGCCGGGACGGCATCGGCGGCGTGTCGGTGCTGGCCAGCGCCACCTTCGACGAGGGCAGCGAGCAGCGCCGCCCGTCGGTGCAGGTCGGCGACCCGTTCATGGAGAAGCTGCTCATCGAGGCCTGCCTGGAGCTCTACGACGCCCAGCTCGTCGTCGGCATCCAGGACCTCGGCGGCGCCGGCCTGACCTGCGCGCTGACCGAGACCGCCGCGGCGGCCGGCACCGGCATGCGGGTCTGGCTGGAGCGGGTGCCGCTGCGCGAGCCCTCGATGGAGCCGCACGAGATCCTGGCCAGCGAGTCCCAGGAGCGGATGCTGCTGGTCGTCGAGCCGGAGAAGCTCGACGCGGTGCTCAAGACCGCCGAGAAGTGGGGCGTCTGGGCCACCGCGATCGGCGAGGTCACCCCGCCGTCGCCGGACGGCCAGCCGGGCCGCCTGCTGATCACCTGGCGGGACCAGCTCGTGGTCGACGTGCCGCCGGGCTCGCTGGTCGACGACGGGCCGGTCTACGCCCGCCCGATGCGCGAGCCGGCCGACCTGATCCTGCTCCAGGCCGACCGGGCGGAGACGCTGCCCCGGCCGGCCGACCCGGAGGCGCTGCGCGAGACCGTGCTGCGCATGATCGCGTCGCCCAACCTGGCCGACAAGACCTGGGTCACCGAGCAGTACGACCGCTACGTGCTGGGCAACACCGTGCTCGCCCAGCCGGAGGACTCCGGCGTGATCCGGATCGACGAGCGGACCGGGCTCGGCGTGGCGCTGTCGGTCGACGGCAACGGCCGGTACGCGCGCCTCGACCCCTACCACGGCACCAAGCTCGCGCTGGCCGAGGCGTACCGGAACGTGGCGGTCACCGGCGCGAAGCCGATCGCGGTCACCAACTGCCTGAACTTCGGCTCGCCGGAGGACCCGGGCGTGATGTGGCAGTTCGCCGAGGCCGTCCGCGGCCTGGCCGACGGCTGCGCCGAGCTGGGCATCCCGGTGACCGGCGGCAACGTCAGCTTCTACAACCAGACCGGCGCGGCCGCCATCCACCCGACCCCGGTGGTCGGCGTGCTCGGCGTGCTGGACGACGTGGCCAACCGGGTGCCGATGGGCTTCGTGCCCCGGCCGGGTGGCGACCACGACCAGCTCTTCCTGCTCGGCGAGACGCACGTGGAGCTCTCCGGCTCGGAGTGGGCCTGGGTCACCCACGAGCACCTCGGCGGCGTGCCCCCGCAGGTCGACCTGGCCCACGAGCGGCTGCTGGCGGACCTGCTGGCGGAGGCCGCCCGGGTCGGGCACCTCAGCTCCGCGCACGACCTCTCCGACGGCGGCCTCGCGCAGAGCCTGGTCGAGTCCTGCCTGCGGCGCGGGGTCGGCGCCCGGATCGCCGTGCCGGAGCGGTTCGCCGGCGGGTCCATGCCGTTCGTCTACCTGTTCAGCGAGTCTGCCGGGCGGGTCCTGGTCTCGGTGCCGCGCGGCCACGAGAAGGCGTTCACCGCCCTCTGCGCCGAGCGGGGCGTGCCGTTCGAGCTGATCGGCGTCACCGACCCGGCTGGCGGCGCGCTGGAGGTGCACGGCCAGTTCCGGATCGGCCTGGACGAGCTGCGCGCCGCGCACACCGCGACCCTGCCGCGCCTCTTCGGGGGCTCGGAGGTCGTCGAGGTGCCCGCGCCGGCCACCGGTGTGGCCGGTGCGGTCGAGGCCGTGCCGCTGCCCGCCGAGCGGGCCGAGGCGGCGCCGGTGGACCCGGCGGACGTCGCGGCCGAGCCGATCGCGTCGGCCGCGCCGGTCCCGCCCACGGGCGCCGTGGCGCCGGTGGATGTCGCGGCCCCGGCGGAGGCGGTCGCCCCGGCGGGTCCGGAGCAGCCCGCGGGTCCCGAGCAGCCGGCGGCCGGGGCCACTGACGGTCCGACCGGAGCCGAGGCTCCGACCGAGGGTGGCGAGGCGTCCGCCCCCGACTCCGGTGACACCGAGCAGCCCTCCGCGCCCGACAAGCGCTGAGGCGTTGGCCGCGGCGGTCTACGGCCAACCCGGATCCGGCGCCCGGTTCGACTGGGGGCTGACCGGGGCGGCCGAGCTCGGCCGGGTCTGCGCGGTGCTGGTGGTGGTGGACGTGCTCTCGTTCACCACCGCCGTGGAGGTCGCCGTCGGGCGCGGGATGCGGGTGCACCCGTTCCCGTGGGGCGAACAGGCCGCCGACTACGCGCGGCGGGTCGGCGCGGTCGCCGCGGTGGGCCGCCGGCAGACGACCCCGGAACACCCGTGGTCGCTCTCACCGGCGGCGCTGAGCACCGCGCCGGTCGTCGCCGACCTCGTGCTGCCCTCGCCGAACGGCTCGGCGATCAGCGCGGCGGCCAGCGCCACCGGGCTGCCGGTGGTCGCCGCCTGCCTGCGCAACGCGCCCGCCGTCGGGCGCTGGCTGCGCCACCAGGGGTACGGCTCGACGGAAGCCCCGATCGGTGTGGTCGCCTCGGGCGAGCGCTGGCCGGACGGGTCGCTGCGGCCCTCGGTGGAGGACCAGCTCGGGGCGGCCAGCGTGCTGGACGCACTCTCCGGTGTGACCGGCGGCCTCTCCGTCGAGGCGGCCATGGCGCTCGCCGCGCTCGCCAGCACTCCCGACGTCGCCGCCGCGGTACGCGGCAGCGTGTCGGGCCGCGAGCTGGTCGAGGGCGGCTTCGCCCAGGACGTGGAGATCGCGGTCCGGGTCGGCGTCTCGGACGTGGTCCCGGTGCTGCGCCAGGGCGTCTTCTCCGCCGCCTGAGCATCGCTCACGACGAGGGCCGCCCGGGGATCCCGGACGGCCCTCGCCGTGCTGCTGTCGTCGGGCGCGCGGCCCGCGCGGTCAGTCGTCCAGCCAGTCCAGCCGGCGCCCGCCCCGGTCCTGCTGCGGCGGCGGACCGTCCGGCCGGCCACGCCCGGCCTGCGGGTCGTCGTAGCCGCCCGGCTGGCCGTAGCCGCCACCCTGGCCGTAGCCGCGGTCGTCGTAGCCGCCGCGCTGCTGCGGGGGCTCCTGGCCGTAGCCGCCCTGCTGGCCGTACCCGCCCTGGTCGTACGAGGTGGGCTGGTCGTAGCCGCCCTGCTGGCCGTAGCCGCCGCGCGGCGCGGGCTCCTGGCCGTAGCCGCCCTGCTGGCCGTAGCCCGGGTCGTCGTAGCCGCCGCGCTGGTCGTAGCCGCCGGCCGGCTCCGCGCCCCGGCCGTACGGCGCGGGCTCGGACCGGCCGTAGCCCTGGCCCTGCTCCGGCTGGTAGACGCCGGTCGCGTACGGGTCGGCCGGAGCCGGGTACTGGGTGGCGTCGCCGGTGTAGCGGCCGGTCGGCTCGTCGTACCGGTCGCCGTAGCCCCGGGCGCCCCCGGTCGCCGGCGGGTAGCCGGCGGCACCCGTGGCGCCTGCCGCGCCGGCCGGCGCGCCGTAGTCGTGGCCGCCGTAGCCGCCGCCGGAGGCGGGCGCGTTGCCGTAGCCGCCACCGGAGGACGGGGCGTTGCTGCCGTAGCCGCCGCCAGAGGACGGCGCGTTGCCGTACCCGCCGGCGCCGTAGCCGCCCGCGCCGGCCGGCTCGTCGCCGTAGCCGTTGCCGGCCCAGCCCTGCCCGGCGCCCGCCGCGCCGTAGGGCTGCGGGGGCGCGCCGTACGGGTCCGGCGGCACGTCGTCGACCACGGGGCGGTGCATCATCGTCGGGGCGTCGCTGAGCGAGGTGCCGCCGACCATCGTCGGGTCCGGCCCCGCGCCGACCCGGTTGACCACCCGCGTCTGGTCGTCCGCGCCGGCGCCCCGGTACCCCCCACGACCCGCCGGGACCGCGCCCGCCGCGGCGCCGGCCGGGGCGTCGGCCTCGTCGTCGTTGTCCTTGCGCCGCATCCAGAGCAGCACGATGGTGCCCACCCCGGCGGCGACGAGCAGGCCGCCGAGCAGGATGAACAGCCAGTTCCCCATGCCGCCGGAGTCCTCGTTGCTGGCGTTGGCCGCCGCGCCGGGGGTGGCCTCGGTGCTCTCCTCGGCGGTCTCGTCGAGGGCCTCGTCGGTGGGGAGGGGCTCCTCGCTGGCCGAGGGGGTGGCGCTCGGGGTCGTCTCGACCTTGATCGCCAGGGCGATGCGCTGGCCGGTGATGCTCTGACCCGCCGCCGCGTCGAAGCTCTTGGTGGCGTACACGTCGCCGACGCTGGCGCCGACGGCGAGCCGGCCCGGCGCGATCGGCTTCTCGCTGGTGCCGGTGAAGCGGAAGTTGCCGCTGTCGTCGCTGATCGTGTCCCGCTTGTTGCCGGCGCCGTCCTGGAGCATCACCACGGCGTTCGGCACGGCCTTGCCGTTCGCCTGGATGACCACCTTGCCGGAGACCGACCGGACCGTCTGCGTCTGGGTCGGGGACGGCTGTGCCTTGCCCCTGACGGTCAGCTGGAACGTCGCGGTGCCTGGACCGGACTCGGCCTCGGCCGCCACCGTCACGGTGACGTTCGCGTCGCCGGCGTTGTCGTTGGCCCTGATCCGCAGCAGTTGCGACTTCGGCCGGTCGTTGTTGAAGTCGACCTCCCCGCAGCCGCTGGCGCAGCTCACGCCGCCCGGGAGGCCGGCGAGGCTGATCCGGACCTTCTCGTCGCCGTCGCGGGGGGTCACCTGCACGGTGACGGCGGCGTCGCTGCCGGCGTTGACGGTGATCGAGCCGGGCGACACGCTGACGTCGGCGGCCAGGGCCGGTGTGGCGGGGACAGCGAGCACAGCGCCGACAACCAGCGCCACGACCACACCGGCCCGCTGCTTCCAGGCACGTCGGTGTGTTGACACGTCCACCGCCTTCCGGACTGACTTCCCTCGACCGGCGGGGCGCCGGGCCGGGGATCATCACGGTACGAATACGCCGTCGGCAACTATGCCTTGTCTGACCGGATCGGCGCGACCCAGGGCCAGCGTGAGGCGCCGCGCGTTCGGGTCGTATCGTCCCGTCGTGTCCTCTCCGCACATTAAGTCCGCCGCGGTCGCGGCGGCGTTGTCGGCGCTCGACGAGGGGCGTACACCCGAACGGCCGGTCCTCCGGGAGGCGGTCCGTGCCCTGTTGGCCACCCTCGCGGAGCGCGCCCCCGGCCGATCGGTGGAGGTGCGTGTCCCACCTTACGGCGCAGTTCAGTGCATTCCCGGTCCCCGACACACCCGTGGCACCCCGCCGAACGTGGTGGAGATGGACCCGGCGACCTGGCTGGCGGTGGCCACCGGGCGGCTCGACTGGGCCGAGGCGATCACGCAGGGTCGCGTACAGGTGAGCGGAATTCGGGCGGATCTCTCCGCGCACCTGCCGCTCTAGCTGCGGCGACAGGCATCGATCGGTGACGTTAGGGAGCCAGATCGTGACTTTCTGTATCGACAGCGATTCGCGTACACTGTCAGGCGACGACAGTGGTCCCGGCCGAGGAGTGCGAATCCGCCCCCCGCGTGGTTCGCACGGCCGGTCCAGACCAGCATGAGGGAGCGCAGGTGCCCCGAGGCGACGGCCGGCTGAGCCACGACCTTGACCCCCAACGACCCGGCCCGCAGGACGCGTGTGGCGTCTTCGGCGTGTGGGCGCCGGGGGAGGAGGTCGCCAACCTGACCTACTTCGGGCTCTACGCCCTCCAGCACCGCGGCCAGGAGGCCGCCGGCATCGCGGTCAGCGACGGCTCCGGCGTGGTGGTCTACAAGGACCTCGGCCTGGTCGCGCAGGTCTTCGACGAGCCGACCCTGGCCAGCCTGCGCGGGCACGTGGCGATCGGCCACGCCCGTTACTCCACGACCGGCGGCTCGACCTGGGAGAACGCCCAGCCGACCATCCGGTCCACCACCTCCGGCACCACCATCGCGCTGGCGCACAACGGCAACCTGGTCAACACGGCCGAGCTCCAGCGCGAGGTCACCGAGCGGGGCCTGGTCGCCGACGGCTCGACCAACGACACCTCCCTGGTGACGATGCTGCTGGCCAGCCGCCCCGACCTGTCGGTGGAGGCGGCCGCGCTGGAGGTGCTGCCGCAGCTGCGCGGCGCGTTCAGCTTCGTGTTCATGGACGAGTCGACCCTCTACGCGGCCCGCGACCCGCACGGCGTGCGCCCACTCGTGCTGGGCCGGCTGGAGCGCGGCTGGGTGGTGGCCAGCGAGACCGCCGCCCTGGACATCGTCGGCGCGAGCGTGGTCCGCGAGGTCGAGCCCGGCGAGCTGATCGCGATCGACGAGGACGGCCTGCGCTCCAGCCGGTTCGCCGCCCCGGAGCCCAAGGGCTGCCTCTTCGAGTACGTCTACATCGCCCGCCCGGACGCCACCATCGCCGGCCGCAACGTGCACTCCGCGCGGGTGCAGATCGGCCGTCAGCTGGCCAAGGAGCACCCGGTCGAGGCCGACCTGGTCATCCCGGTGCCGGAGTCCGGCACCCCGGCCGCCATCGGCTACGCGGAGGAGTCCGGGATCACCTACGGCGCCGGCCTGATGAAGAACCCGTACGTCGGGCGCACCTTCATCCAGCCGTCGCAGACCCTGCGCCAGCTCGGCATCCGGCTGAAGCTCAACCCGCTGCGGGAGAACGTCCGGGGCAAGCGGCTGGTCGTGGTCGACGACTCGATCGTGCGCGGCAACACCCAGCGGGCGATCGTGCGGATGCTGCGCGAGGCCGGCGCGCTGGAGGTGCACGTACGCATCTCCTCGCCGCCGGTGCGTTGGCCCTGCTTCTACGGCATCGACTTCGCCACCCGCGCCGAGCTGCTGGCCAACGGGCTGGACAACGAGGGCATCCGGCGGTCGATCGGGGCGGACACGCTCGGCTACGTCTCGCTCTCCGGGCTGATCGCCGCCACCGAGCAGCCGAAGACCCGGCTGTGCCGCGCGTGCTTCGACGGGGAATACCCGATCGACCTGCCCGCCGGCAACCTGATCGGCAAGCACGTGCTCGAGGGGGTGGGCCGGCGGGTCGCCGCCGGGGCGCCCGACAACCCGGAGCACACCACCCCTCCGCTCGTCGCCACTCCGGGCGGCGTGACCACACACCGCCCGTAGCACCACCCGGCGCGGCCGGTCACCACCGGCGCGGCGCCAGAACCACAAAGGGGAGAACCGTGACGCACGTGTCCGAGCGCAGCGGCGCAGGAAGCAGCCCGACCGGCGCCGGCGGCGACCGCCAGCCCTGGACGGCCGGGGCCGGCCGCCAGGCGCGCAAACGCTCGGTCTCGTACGCGGACGCCGGCGTCTCGATCGAGGCGGGCGACCGGGCTGTCGAGCTGCTCAAGTCGAAGGTGAGGCAGACCCGGCGCCCGGAGGTGATGGGCGACCTGGGTGGCTTCGCCGGCCTGTTCCGGCTGGACACGAAGAAGTACAAGAACCCGATCCTGGCCTCGTCCACGGACGGCGTCGGCACCAAGCTGGTGATCGCGCAGCAGATGGACATCCACGACACGGTCGGCATCGACCTGGTCGCGATGGTCGTCGACGACCTGGTCGCCTGCGGCGCCGAGCCGCTGTTCCTGCTCGACTACATCGCCACCGGCGAGGTCGTGCCGGACAAGGTCGCCGAGATCGGCGCGGGCATCGCCGACGGCTGCCGGTACGCGGGCTGCGCCCTGCTGGGCGGCGAGACCGCCGAGCACCCCGGCGTGCTCCGCCCGGACGAGTACGACATCTCCGCGACCGGCGTCGGCGTGGTGGAGGAGGCCGACATCCTCAGCCCGGAGCGGGTCGAGGTCGGCGACGTGGTCATCGCGATGCGCTCCTCGGGCCTGCACTCCAACGGCTACTCCCTGGTGCGGCACGTGCTGCTGGGCGCGGGCCGGATGCGGCTCGACGTGGTGATCGACGACTTCGGCCGGCAGCGCACGCTCGGCGAGGAACTGCTCACCCCGACCAAGATCTACGCGCAGGACTGCCTCAAGCTGATCGCCGAGGCGGAGGTGCGGGCGCTGGCCCACGTCACCGGCGGCGGCATCCCGGGCAACCTGGTGCGGGTCCTGCCCGAGCACGTCGACGCGGTGGTCAACCGGTCCACCTGGAAGCCGCAGCCGATCTTCGACCTGATCCAGTCCAAGGGGCGGATCGAGGACCCGGAGATGGAGGCGACCTTCAACATGGGCGTCGGCATGTTCGCGATCGTCTCCGCCGAGGACGCCGACCGCGCGCTGGCCACTCTGACCGGCCGCGGCGTCGACGCGTGGCAGGCCGGCGAGATCATCGAGGGCTCCGGCAACGTGCAGATGATCGGGCAGCACACCCGGGGATGATCACACTCCGGTGATCGTACGGGCACCTGATCAGGGCTTCACCCGAGTGGCCGTCGCCGCCTAGCCTGAAGGGCACCCTCAAAAGCTGTCGGGGCAACCCCCTCACCGGGGTTCCCGACAGCCCTTCAGGCGCGGAGGAGGGCAATGGCTGCTCGGGGACAGTCGTTCAGCGGGATGCGTGGCCTGGCCGCCGTCCCCTCGTACGTCGTGATGCAGCCGACAACCTTGTGCAACCTGGACTGCGCGTACTGCTACCTGCCGTTCCGTGCCGCCGACCGGCGGATGCCGGTGTCGGTGGCCGAGGCGGTGGCCGAGTCGGTCAACCCGTGGGCCGCGGCGGGCCGCTTCTCCGTGGTGTGGCACGGCGGGGAGCCGCTCGCCGCCGGCCGGGAGCACCTGGCCGCGCTGCTCGCGCCCTTCGGGCCCGAGGTCGAGCACCACGTGCAGACCAACGCGACGCTGATCGACGACGCCTGGTGCGCGTTCTTCGCCGAGCACCGGGTGCGGGTGAGCGTGAGCGTCGACGGCCCGCGCGAGCGCAACGCCGACCGGGTCACCCGGGCGGGCGGCCCGGCGTACGACCGGATCGTGCGCGGGGTGGCGGCGCTGCGCCGGCACGGGCTGCCGTTCTCCGCGCTCGCGGTGGTGGGTCGCCCCGAGCCGGGCCTCGCCACGGAGCTGTACGACTACTTCCTCGGTCTCGGGTGTGACGTGCTCGGCATCAACATCGAGGAGACCGAGGGGGTCAACCTCCGCGACAACTCCCACGACGCCCGGGCGGTGACCGCGTTCTGGGCGGAACTGGTGGCGGCCTGGCGCCGGGATCCCCGGATCCACCTGCGTGAGGTCGAGTGGTCGTTGCGGTACGCCGCCGCCGTGCTGGACGGCACCGCCGACGACCTGCTGCCGCGGCGGCTGGACCCGATCCCGACCGTCGGGCACGACGGCTCGGTGACGGTGCTCTCGCCCGAGCTGGCCGGCTTCACCGACGTCCGGTACGGCGACTTCAGCAGCGGCAACGTGTTGACCGCCCCGCTGGCCGAGATCCTGGCCGGAGCGGACCGGACGCCCTGGGTCGGCGAGTTCCTCGCCGGGGTCGAGGCGTGCCGTTCGTCCTGCCCCTACTTCGGTTTCTGCGGCGGTGGCCACGCGGCCAACCGTTACTTCGAGCTGGGGCGTTTCGACGGTACGGAGACCGCGCACTGCCGCAACAGCAAGATCCACCTACTGGAGGGAGTGTTGGAGCATGCCCGAGACCACCAGTCACCGGCAGCCTGAGCGCGGGGCGGACGCCGCCGCGGACGTCGCCGATCGGGTGCGGGACGCCGCGCCGGGACTCACCGCGCTGCTCCACGAGGCGGAGGCCGCGCGGCGACTGCGGGCGGAGGTGGCGGGCGGCGACGGCGCGAGCGCCGTCTGCGCCTGGAACCACTTCGAGAACATCCCGACGTTCTACAACTGGAACAACCGCCCCCGCTGAGGGCGCACCGGGATCAGGGACCTGCCGAGCAGCCGGAGTCGCCTCCGGGACGGCATGGTCCCTGATCGTCGGTTTCGGCGCCGCTTCAGATGGGCACATGCGTGAGCACGCGGGGGATTACCGCGTGCTCAGCTGCGACCGGAGGTCAGCGGGTCGGACGTACCCAGGGATCCGGGTCTTCGTCCGCGTGATCCTCATCATCGTCGTCGACATACTCTTTGTAGTCGTCGTCGAAGTTGTGCTCAGACTTACCAGCACCCGCCAACTCGCGCTGCAAGGCGGTGAGGTCGGTGTTCGGGGAGTGGTACTTCAACTCCCGGGCCACCTTCGTCTGCTTGGCCTTAGCACGGCCGCGCCCCATGGCTCGACCCCCTCGCACAGAATGCGGGGCAGCCCGAAGGCGGGCCCCGATGACGTCAGGCATCTCTCGTGGCTCTTACGGTACATGGGGATGCCATCGTTCGGCACCTCGGGTTACCGTCGACCGGCACCGCGCGTCGCGGTCATCCAGCCGTCACCGATTGTACCGGGTAAGGAGCGGTGCCGGGAGCGCCCGTGACACCGGACAAAACCCCGCGAACACAGCTTAACGGCGCGCACCGCCAAGGGCGGCACGGTGGGGCGGAACCGGCCGGCTCCGCCCCGTGCCGCTCATCTCAGGTGGATCGTGCGCAGCCGGCCGACGTCGGCCATCCGCCGCTCCGCCAGCCGGTCCGCCGCCACCGCCGGCGGCACGCCCTCGGCGTCGGCCAGCCGCAGGATCTCCCGCGTGGTGTCGTAGATCCGGGTCGCGCGCAGCTTGGCCCGCTCGAAGTTGAAGCCGTCGATCTCGTCGGCGACCTGGATCACGCCGCCGGCGTTCACGACGTAGTCGGGGGCGTAGAGGATGCCGCGGTCGGCCAGCAGCTTCTCGATGCCGGAGTGGGCGAGCTGGTTGTTGGCCGCGCCGGCGACCACCTTGGCGCGCAGCACCGGCACCGTGTCGTCGTTGAGCGCGCCACCCAGCGCGCACGGGGCGTACACGTCGATGTCGGCGGCGACCAGCGCGGCGGCGTCGTCGACCAGCGCGACCTGCGGGTGGGTGGCGCGGGCCCACTCCAGGGCCTTCGGGTTGACGTCGGTCGCCACCACCTCGGCGCCGTCGTCGAGCAGGTGGCCGACGAGGTACTTGCCGACCTTGCCCAGGCCGGCCACGCCGACCCGCCTGCCGGCCAGGGTCGGCGCGCCCCAGACGTGCTCGGCGGCGGCCCGCATGCCCTGGAACACGCCCCAGGCGGTGAGGATCGAGGAGTCGCCGGCGCCGCCGTGCTCGACGCTGCGGCCGGTGACGTACGACGTCTCCCGGGCGATCACGTCCATGTCGGCCACGTAGGTGCCGACGTCGCAGGCGGTGTAGTAGCGCCCGGCCAGGGACTCGACGAAGCGGCCGTACGCGCGCAGCAGCGACTCGCTCTTGATCCGCTCGGGGTCACCCCAGATGACCGCCTTGCCGCCGCCCAGGTCCAGCCCGGCCAGGGCGTTCTTGTACGCCATGCCCCGGGACAGGTCGAGCACGTCGGCGAGGGCGGCCTCCTCGCTCTCGTACGGGTAGAACCGGGTGCCACCGAGCGCGGGGCCGAGCGCGGTGGAGTAGATCCCGATGATCGCCTTCAGGCCGGACTGCTTGTCCTGGCAGAAGACGACCTGTTCGTGACCGGTGGATCCCGGGTCGTCGTTGGTGGCGAATACGCCCATGACTAGCTCCTGGTGTGGGGTGCGTCCTTGTGGGACGCGGACCTGTGGACGCCGGCGGGATGCTGCCGGTGCCGCTGAGCCTAGTATCGGCCGACGCCGTCCGACCGCCCACGGCACGCGTGATCGCAGCGCCGACGACGGTCGGGTTCCGATTCGTGGGAGGATCGCGCCGTGCCGTCGCTCTTCGCTTCATACCTGCGCGTGTACGAGCCGCTGACCGCCTTCGACCGGGATCGCCAGACGTACTGGCGCCGCTACGTCGAGCAGGGACGGGCGGTGGCCCCGGTCGAGGGGCCCGGTCGGCAACGGACGTCGGTGATCGAGGCCCTCGGCGCGGGCTGGACGCGACTGCCCGACCTGCCGGACGAGGCGTACGTCCTGGAGACCGACGAGACGCTCCTGGTCTGCCCGTGGAACCTGCGCATCCGGGTGGCCGAGGCGGCGCTCAGCGCCCGCGACGGCGTGCCGCCGGTGCTGGCCGACGCGTTCGTCCCGCCGGTGCTCGCCGGGCAGGCCAAGGCCGTGGTGGAGGACTGGCGCAGCGGGGCCCGGGTGCTGGAGCACGGTGTCCCCCGGCTGCACGAGCAGATCGCGACGTGGGGCGTGCCGCTGCGCTGGTTCGTGCTCTTCGACCCGGAGGAGCGGCACCACGTGACCAGTCCCGGGCGGCGGGCGCTGCGCTACCGGACGGAGATCTCCAAGGCCCGGCGCCGGTCGTCGCGCGCCCTGTCGGTGCTGCGCAAGTCGGTGGGGGACGCGCCCATCACCGAGGCGGTCGAGGAGGCCGCCCGCTGGCTGGAGGAGTTCCATCCCCGCTCGGTGGTGGAGCTGGACTACGGCGGCCTGGTCGAGCTGCTCTCCGACGAGACGCTGGCCGCCGACGACTCGCCCGAGCTGGTGGCGAGCGGGCTCGCCGGGCTGTCCCGGGGCGAGGCCGAGGAGGCTTCCGCGGCGTACGACAAGCTCGTCGCCCGGTGGCGCGCGGTGCAGCTGCTGGAACGGTGCAACTAATCCCAAATCGCCCAGGAAGTGCCCTCGATCCGAGGCGCGCTCGTAGTTGGCGCATCACGAACCGTGATCATGAGTCCGAATAAGGTACTTTCTGCCGTGTAAAAGTCGCATAAATCGGGCATGGTTCATCCGTCCGTCTAGGGACGTTCGGCCGTTCGGCCCATGTCGGACATCGGGGACTAGCCGGACCATGGGAGACGCGTCGGCCGGCGGGACCCCGGCCGATGTCTATACATGTGGAGGAGTGACCGATGGCATCGCGAACGCACGAACCAGAGCCGCTACTCACACCGGCCGAGGTGGCGTCGATGTTCCGTGTCGACCCGAAGACGGTGACCCGGTGGGCCAAGGCTGGCAAGCTCAGCGCCATCCGCACCCTGGGGGGCCACCGCCGGTACCGCGAGTCGGAGGTCAGGGCCCTGCTGCAGGGGCAGATCCCCCAGCAGCGCCAGGGGGACTGACGGCCGGAAGTCAACAGGTGTGCACGAAGGGCGGCGGACACGGTCCGC
>NZ_JBPQTP010000026.1:0-66004 GCF_051386395.1 Micromonospora sp. URMC 106 | reverse complement strand
CCCCCCCCCCCCCCCCCCCCCCCCCCCCCGCGTCCGGGGTCGGGCGGGCGCGGCGGCGGGCCGGCCCGCGTCCGGGGGCGTCGAACGGGCGCGACGGGCCGGCCCGACCGCGCCGCAACCCTGTTCCACGGGACTTCGACGAATCGACACGTTGCGATGTCAAGGCGACCCGCCTAAGCTGCCGTGCATGGGAGCGCTCCCGAGCCCGTGGGCAGGGCGTCTCCGGGAGCTTCTCCGACCGGGCACCCCACCCCCACCACCGATCGGAAGCGAAGGCCCCCACATGAGACTCCTTCCGCGCCTGTCCCGGCGCAACCTGGTGATGGCCGGCGCGGTCGGCGCGCTGACCGTCGCGGCGTCGGCCGCCGTCCCGGCCCCCGACGCCCAGGCCGCCACCGGATGCGCCGTCACCTACACCGCCAACACCTGGGCCGGTGGCTTCACCGCCAACGTCACCATCCGCAATCTGGGCGACGCGGTCGACGGCTGGACCCTCGGCTTCACCTTCCCCGACGCCGGGCAGCGGGTCGGGCAGGGCTGGTCGGCGACCTACAGCCAGACCGGCGCCGCGGTCACCGCGCGCAGCATGAGCTGGAACGGCGCGCTGGCGACCGGCGCGTCGACCAGCATCGGGTTCAACGGCACCTGGACCGGCGGCAACCCGCCGCCGACGGTGTTCACCCTCAACGGCACGCCGTGCACCGGCACGACCACACCGACCACCCCGGCGCCGACCACCCCGGCACCCACGACCCCGCCGCCGACCACGCCGCCGCCCACCACCCCGCCGCCGGGCGGCCAGACCCCCGTCGCGATCAACGGCCAACTGCGGGTGTGCGGGGTCAACCTGTGCAACCAGTACGGCCGGCCGATCCAACTGCGCGGCATGAGCACCCACGGCCTGCAGTGGTTCGCCCACTGCTACAACGACGCCTCGCTGGACGCGCTCGCCGACGACTGGCGGGCCGACCTGCTGCGCATCGCCATGTACGTGCAGGAGGACGGTTACGAGACCAACCCGGCCGGGTTCACCAACCAGGTCAACGCGCTCGTGGACGAAGCCGAGCAGCGGGGCATGTACGCGCTCGTCGACTTCCACACCCTGACGCCGGGCGACCCGATGTACAACCTGGACCGGGCCAAGACCTTCTTCGCCGCGGTCTCCGCCCGCAACGCCGCCAAGAAGAACGTCATCTACGAGATCGCCAACGAGCCCAACGGCGTCAGTTGGGCGACCATCAAGAGCTACGCCGAGCAGGTCATCCCGGTCATCCGCGCCAACGACCCGGACGCGGTGGTCGTCGTCGGCACCCGCGGCTGGTCCTCGCTGGGCGTCTCCGACGGCTCCAACGCCAACGAGATCATCGACAACCCGGTCAACGCCGCCAACGTCATGTACACGTTCCACTTCTACGCCGCGTCGCACAAGGACAACTACCGCGCCGAGGTGGAGCGGGCGGCCGCCCGGCTGCCGCTGTTCGTCACCGAGTTCGGCACGGTGGCGTACACCGGTGACGGCGCGGTCGACGTCGCCAGCAGCACCGCCTGGCTCGACCTGCTGGACCGGCTGAAGATCAGCTACGCGAACTGGACCTACTCGGACAAGGCCGAGGGCAGCGCCGCGTTCCGGCCGGGCACCTGCGCCGGCGGCACGTACGCCGGCACCGGCGTGCTCAGCCAGTCGGGGGCCCTCCTGCGGGACCGCATCCGCACCCCGGACAACTTCCCCACCGCCTGACCGGCCCGTCCCGACCGCGAGGCCCCGCCCCACGCCGGCGGGGCCTCGCCGCCGACAGGATCCGTTCCGCAGGGGGCGCCGGCTCCGGCCGGGTGCGCCCGGGCAGACTTGCCGCATGTCCTCGACGATGCTGGTGGTGGGCCCGGAGCTGGCTGCCGCCCTGGTGGCCCTGGCCGTGGTGGCGGCCGTGGTGGTCAGGGTCGGCGGGCTCGGTCAGGGCCGGCAGGTGCTCATCGCCGCGGGCCGCGCCGCCATCCAGTTGGCGGCCGTGTCGTTGCTGATCACCGCCATCGTGGTGTCGCTGTGGGCGACGGCCGCCTTCGTCGTCCTGATGTGCGTGGTGGCGGCCGCCACCTCGGGTCGGCGGATCACCGGCGGCTGGAACTGGTGGGCCGGTGTGCCGATCGCGGCGGGGAGCATGGCCGTGGTGGCGGGGCTGCTGGCGGGCGGGCTCGTGCCGCTGCGGGGGATCGCCGTCATCCCGGTGGCGGGCATCCTCATCGGCGGGGCGATGACCGCGACGTCGCTGGCGGGTCGGCGGGTCCTGGACGAGCTGACCGCCCGCGGGGGAGAGGTGGAGGCCGCCCTGGCGCTGGGACTGGCGCCGCGGGACGCGGTGCTGCTCGTGTGCCGCCCGGTGGCCGGGCAGGCGCTGGTGCCGGCGCTGGACCAGACCCGCACGGTGGGCCTGGTGACGCTGCCGGGCGCGTTCGTCGGGGTGCTGCTGGGCGGCGCGAGCCCGCTCACGGCCGGGATCACGCAGCTCGTCGTGCTGGTCGGGCTCCTCGCCGTGGAGGCGGTCGCGGTCCTCCTCACCGTCGAGTTGGTGGCCCGTGGCCGGCTGCGCCCGGCCCGGCCGGAGCTGCTCCCGTTCGACCTGCGCAGGGAGGGCGGCGGCCGGCGGGTCCGGACCGGGCTGCGTCGGGGACGGCCCGGACCCGCCGGCCGTCAGACCGGCACGGGGTGATCCGACTCGAACCGGGCCCGGGTGAGGAACGCCAACCGGGCGCGCTTGTCGGGCATGTCGACCTCGTCGCCGAAGGTGAAGCCCTCCCGCTCCAGTCGGTCCAGCGCGCGCTGGTTGCGCACGTCGGGCTCGACCACGATCCGCTGCCGGGTGGGGTCGCTGAACAGGAAGCGGGCGAGGGCCGGGCCGACGGCGGTGGTGAGGCCGCGCGGCGGATGGTCACCGGGCGCGAGCAGCAGGTGCATCCCGACGTCGCCGGGCCGGACGTCGTAGCGCTCGCCGACCGGGTCCGCCGCCGGTTCGTAGGTCTGGAACAGGCCGATCGGCGCGTCGTCGAGCATGATCAGGTACGCGTGGTGGGTGGCGAGCCCGTCGACGAACTCGTAGATCTCCCGCACGTCGTCGACCGAGTACGACCCCATGCCCCAGAACGACGCCCGGGGCTCGGTCACCCACCCGTGCACCAGCTCGGCGTGGCTCTTGGGGTCCAGCACGACGAGCGACAGCTCGCCGAATCCGGAAATCTTCTCCTGGTACGTCATGGTGCGTCTGCTCCTGGTTCCGGGGTGAGTTCTCGCCAGTCGGTGACCACCGGGGCCAGTTCGCCGCCGGCCCACAGTGGCAGTTGGTCGTCGAAGTGCGGGTCGCCGGGCCGCCCGGAGGCGCCGAACGGGACGATCCAGCGGCTGTTCGCGCGGTCGGTGAGGTCCCACACGTAGCGGGCCACCGGGCCGCGCCAGCACGCGTCGGACACTCCGGGGACGCTGGAGGTGGCCAGCACGCACTCGGTGTCGCCGGCCAGCGCGACCCGCGCCCGCATCGCGCGTACCGCCGCGTCGACCGCCGGCTCCACCCCGAGGTGCACCGGGTGCAGCACGTGCCGACCGCCCCACGGCCCGGGCGGGTCGCCCGCCGCGACGTCCGCCAGGGCCTCGGCGGCGGCCGGGTCGACGTCGCCGCCGAGGCGGTGCAGCCCGGCGACCACGCCGTCGAGGGCGTGGCCGATGCGCGACAGCGGGTCGGTCCACGGCGCGAACAGTGCGTCGAACGCGCTCGGGGCGTGCAGCGGGCGCAGGCACGGATGGTCGTGCAGCCGGCGGACCAGGGCCGCGCGCCAGGCGGCGAAGGCGCCGGCGTCCGTGCTGTCGGCCCGCATCCGCCCGTCCCAGGCGATCAGCCGCTCCCGCAGGCGCCGCGCCGGCTCGCCGAGGCCGTCGGGGTCGAGGCGAGCTAGCACGCCGCGCAGGGTCGCGGCCTCCAGCCGGGTGTCGGTGTGTACGGCCTCCGGGCCGGCGCCGTCGGCCAGCAGGGCGCGGATGCGGCGGGCCCGGTGCGGCGGGGCGAAGTCGGCGCCGAGATCGGCGGTGTCGGCGCGGCGGTCGTTGGCGCAGACCGCGACACCGGAGACGGCGGTGCGGCGCGGTGGCGCGTAGCTTCCGTGCCACCGGTAGCGCGGGTCCCAGCCGGGCACCGGTTCCCGCCGGCACCGCTCGTCGCGGATCGGCACGAGCCCGGCGACCAGTTGGGCCACCGCCCCGTGCCGGTCGGCGACGAGGACGCTGTTGACCGGCTCGACCCAGTCCCGCAGCGCGTCGGCGACGTCGCCGACGCTGCGCGCCCGCAGCAGCGGAAGCAGCGCGTCGAAGCCGAGGCGCCCCTCCACCCGGCCCGGCGTGCGCAGGCTGATCGCCTCGCCGGTGCCCCGGTCGTGGTCGACGACCGGCCCGCGGGGCGTCTCGATCACCTCGACGGACTCCGGCTCGCCGCCGCGCACCGCGATCCGCTCGACGTGGCGGTGCGCCGGCACCCAGCCGTCCGCGTCGCGGACCAGCACCCGGTCGCCCTCGTGGCGCAGCTCTTCCCGGTAGAGGTCCTGGTAGTCGGCCATCGCGTTGGTGACCGCCCAGGCCACCTCGCCCGCGTGCCCGAAGTGGGGCAGGCCCGGAACGCCGGGGAACGCGAAGCCGAACACGTCGAACTCGGGGCAGGCGAGGCGCACCTGCTGGTAGATGCCGGGCAGTTCGAGGATGCGGTGCGGGTCTCCGGCGACGACCGGCGCCCGGCCGGTCACGGGGTCGCCGGGCACCGCCCAGGCGTTGCTGCCCGACCCACCGGGGCCCTCGACGGCGAACAGGCCGGTCGCCGCCGGGCCGAGGGCGCCGGCGACGTGGGCGTGCCACAGCTTGTTGGGGAAGGTGGAGAAGAGCACGTGCTGGACGAGGAAGACGCCGAGCGGCGACCACGGCCGCCAGGGGCCCGGCGCGCAGCCGACCGCCGCGAACTCGGGCGCCGCCGCGGCGCCCGCGGCGAGCCCCTCGTTGACGCCGTCGACGTAGGCGGTGACCCACCGGCGGGTGGCGGGGGCGAGCCCGTCGAAGCAGCGCCGCGCGGTGTCGTCGAGGCGGGCCCGGCGGGCGAACCTGTCCCAACCCAGCTCGGCGGGGCCGACGTGCTCCGCGAGGCGGCCCTCCGAGCGCCACCGCTCGACCTCGATCTGCCAGGCCCGGTCGACGGCGGCCACCCGCCCCTGGAGTCGGGCGAGGTCGTTGACGGTGTCGGCGCGCAGGTGCGGGATCCCCCACCGGTCACGATAGACGCCGGTCATCGCGGCCCTGGTCGCACGGGCGGCCGTACCGCCTGCCACAGGAACATCAACTTAGGTTACCCTCCCCTAACTGAGGCAGACCTTACCTGGAGGGGTGCGTGAAGCGAAACTGGGAAGCCCTGGTGCTGAAGGCGATGGGCGGCCGCGACTTCCGGCTGACCGTGCTCGGCACCGAGTCGGTCGGCGGGAACTACCGCCGGCTGCGCATGGACGGCGGCGGGCTGCTGGAGGCGTACGGCGTCCACCCCACCATGTGGGTCCGGCTGTGGTTCGACAACGACGGCCGTCCGCACCAGCGCGCGTACACCCTCGTCGACCCGGACCCGGCGACCGGCCGGTTCGACCTGGAGTTCGCCATCCACGACGGGTGCGCCGCCCGCTGGGCCGCCGCCGCCAAGCCGGGCGACACCATCGACGCCACGATGCAGGGCAGCGCGTTCAGCCTGCCGGACCCCGCCCCGCGTCACCTCTACCTGATCGGCGACGCCGCCTCGCTCCCGGCGGTGAACAGCCTGCTGGACGCGGCCCCCGACGTCCCGGCGACGGTCTGGCTGGAGTACGCCGACGAGGGCGAGAAGGCCCTGACGCCGCGCGCCCGGGACCGGCACGAGGTCACCTGGGTGCCGCGCCGCGACGGCGGGCGGCACCTGGTCGACACCGTCTGCGCCGCCCTGCCCGCCGCCGACGACGCGCACTACTGGGTGGCCTGCGAGGCGGCCAGCACGCGCGGCATCACCAAGCACGTGCGGCGGACGCTGGGCGTCGGCAAGCACCAGCTCACCTCGCTCGCCTACTGGAGCGCGCGGTGAAGGGTCGGCTCGGCACGCTCACCACGCTCTACGTCACCCAGTACCTCGGCGTCGGCTTCATCACCGTCGGGTTGACCGCCATCCTGCGCGACGGCGGCACGTCCCTCGACACGCTGGCGCTGCTGCAGTTCGTCGGCCTGGTCTGGCCGGTCAAGTTCCTCTGGGCGCCGATCCTCGACCGGTACGGCTCGCGCCGGCGCGGGCACTACCGCTCCTGGCTGCTGGTGCTGCAGGCCGGCCTGGTGCTGGCCCTGCTGGCCCTGCTGCCGTTCGGTCGCCCGGCCGAGCAGCTCGGCCCGGTCGTCGCGATCTGCGTCGCGTACGTGTTCCTCTCCGCGACGCAGGACATCGCCGTCGACGCGGTCGCCGTCCGGCTGCTGTCCGAGCGGTCGCGGGGCGCCGGCAACGGGATCCAGGTCGCCGCGAGCTACGCGGGCAACCTGCTCGGCGGCGGCGCCTGTGTGATCGTCTACGACCGGTTCGGGTGGGTGCCCGCCATCCTGCTGCTGGTCGCGCTGACCGCCGTCGGCCTGCTGGTGGTGTGGCGGTTCCGGGAGCCCGCCCGCGTGGACCGCGTCCGCACCGGCCAGGCGTACCGGGCGCTGCTGTCCGTGTTCGGCCAGCCCGGCTGCCGGTGGTGGACCTTCGCCGTGGTCCCGCTGGTCTACACCGGAGCCGGTGCGGCGTACGCCCTCGTCACGCCGGCCCTGGTCGACGCCGGCTGGTCGCTGGGACGCATCGGCGTGGTGACCGGCGTGGTCACCAGCGCGCCGGCCATCGTGGCCGGTCTGCTCGCCGGGGCCGGGATCGGCCGGTTCGGGCGCGCCGGCGTGCTCGTCGCCGGGGGAGCGGCGTTGGCCGTGTCCACGGTGCTGCTGCTGCCGCTGATGAACGGCCGGGCCCCGCTCGGCGGGACCGTCGCGGCGTTGTGCTGCTTCATGGCCGCCTACACGGTCGCCAACGTCGTGCTCTACACGGTCAACATGGACTACTCCCGGCCCGGCACGGGCGGCACCGACTTCACCGTGCTGTCGTCGTTCGGGCTGGTCTGCTCGTTCGTCGCCGCCTCCCTCGCGCTCGCCGCGGCCGACCTGATCGGCTACCCCTCGGTCGCGGTGGCCTCCGTCGTCCTGGTGGCGCTCGGCGTCGCGACGGGTGTGGCGCACCAGCGGCGGTTCCGGCGCCCCGCCGGGGCGACCCCCGCAGACCGGGTGTTGGCGACCGCGCCGAACTGAGCGAGATCGATATGACACGGCAACAATGTTGACACGAACTTAGGTTAGGGTAACCTAAGTTCGCTCGATCACCGGATCACGTGCGGAAGGCGACGTCCACCGTCCCCCGCCACCGTGTCCACTCCCGACCGTTGAGGACCCGCATGAGCCTGCCCGGATCCACCGTCCAGGCACCGTCGACCGGGGTGACCCCCGGCACCGACGGCGCCCGCGCCCACCTGTTCACCGCCGGTTCGGTCGAGGACTATCGGCGCGTGCTCGCCGCCGGGATCGACCGGGTGGCGACCCGGGTGGCCGGCGCGGACCGGCCGTTCACGGGGGTGACACCGGACGAGCTGGCGCCGCGGATCGCCGGCATCGACCTGGACCGGCCGCTGGGCGACACCGGCGCCGCGCTCGACGAGCTCCAGGACGTCTACCTGCGCGACGCCGTCTTCTTCCACCACCCCCGCTACCTGGCGCACCTCAACTGCCCGGTGGTGATCCCCGCACTGCTCGCCGAGGCGGTCCTCAGCGCCGTCAACTCCTCCCTGGACACCTGGGACCAGAGCGCCGGGGGCACGCTGATCGAGCGCCGGCTCATCGACTGGACGGCCGAGCGGATCGGCCTCGGGCCGGCCGCCGACGGCGTGTTCACCAGCGGCGGTACCCAGTCCAACCTGCAGGCGATGCTGCTGGCCCGCGAGGAGAGCTGCGCCCGGGAGGTCGGCCGGTCGACGGGGCGCCCGGCACGGCCGGAGCTGCTGTCCCGGCTGCGCATCCTCACCTCGGCGGCCGGCCACTTCAGCGTGCAGAAGGCGGCCAAGCTGCTCGGCCTCGGCGCGGACGCGGTGGTCACCGTGCCCACCGACGGCGACCGGCGGATGCGTACGGAGGAACTGGCCCACGAGATCGACCGCTGCCGGCAGGAGGGGCTGGTGGTGATGGCCGTGGTGGCCACCGCCGGCACCACCGACTTCGGCACCATCGACCCGCTGCCGCGGATCGCCGACATCTGCGCGGCCGCCGGCGTCTGGCTGCACGTCGACGCCGCGTACGGCTGCGGGCTGCTGGTGTCGCCGACCCGGCGGCACCTGCTCGACGGCATCGAGCGGGCCGACTCGGTCACCGTCGACTACCACAAGTCCTTCTTCCAGCCGGTCAGCTCCAGCGCGCTGCTGGTGCGCGACCGGCGGGTGCTGCGGCACGCCACCTGGCACGCCGACTACCTCAACCCGGCCCGCATGGTCGAGCAGCGCATCCCCAACCAGGTCGACAAGAGCCTCCAGACCACCCGCCGCTTCGACGCCCTGAAGCTCTGGCTGACGCTGCGGATCATGGGTCCGGACGCGATCGGCGCGCTCTTCGACGAGGTGGTCGACCGCGCCGCCGACGCCTGGCAGATGCTCACCGGGGACCCCCGCTTCGAGGTGGTCACCCGCTCGCAGTTGAGCACCGTGGTCTTCCGCTACCTGCCGACCGGCGCCGGCCGGGACGTCGTCGACGACGCCAACCTGTACGCCCGCGAGGCGCTGGCGGCCTCCGGCGCCGGGCTCGTCGCCGGGACCAAGGTCGACGGCGCGCACTACCTCAAGTTCACCCTGCTCAACCCCGAGACCACGCTGGACGACATCGCCCACGTCCTCGACCTCGTCGCCGAGCACGCCGGCTGGTACGCGCAGACCAGGGCCACCGCCGAGCTGTCCTGCCCCGTCGGCTGACGATCCACCCCCCGCCTTGGAGAACCACATGTCGACGTACGACTTCATCGCCGTCGGGCTGGGCCCGTACAACCTGGGCCTGGCGTGCCTGACCGAGCCGATCGACGACCTCGACGGCCTCTTCCTGGAGGCGCGGGAGAGCTTCAGCTGGCACCCCGGGATGCTGCTGGACTCCACCCGCCTCCAGACGCCGTTCATCGCCGACCTGGTCACGCTCGCCGACCCGACCTCCCCGTACTCCTTCCTGGCCTACCTCAAGGAGTCGGGGCGGCTCTACCCGTTCTACATCCGGGAGAGCTTCTTCCCGCTGCGCAGCGAGTACGACGACTACTGCCGCTGGGCCGCCGGCAAGCTGCGCAGCGTCCGGTTCGGACAGCAGGTCACCTCGGTCGAGTTCGACCCGGCCGACGAGCACTACGTCGTGCGGGCGACGGTGGCCGCCACGGGGGAGCAGGTCAGCCACCGGGCCCGGCACCTCGTGCTCGGCACGGGCACCCCGCCGCACGTGCCCGACGCCTGTCGGGAGCTCGGCGGCGACGTCGTGCACAACTCGCGGTACCTGGAGCACCGGGCGGCGCTGCGCGCCAAGCGGAGCATCACCGTGGTCGGCAGCGGGCAGAGCGCTGCCGAGATCTACCACGACCTGCTCGGCGACATCGACAGCGGCGGCTACCAGCTGAACTGGGTCACCCGGTCGCCGCGGTTCTTCCCGCTCGAATACACGAAGTTGACCCTGGAGATGACCTCGCCGGACTACGTGGACTACTTCCACGCCCTGCCGGAGGCGACCCGCTACCGGCTGGAGTCCGCGCAGAAGGGGCTGTTCAAGGGCATCAACGCGGACCTGATCAACGACATCTACGACCTGCTCTACGCCAAGAGCATCGGCGGCCCCGTGCGGACCCGGCTGCTGACCAACACCGCGCTGACGACCGCCGCGTACGACGAGGCGAGCGGGACGTACACGCTGGGGCTGCGCAACGTCGAGCAGGACCGCGACTTCACCCTGGCCACCGAGGGGCTGGTGCTGGCCACCGGCTACCACTACCGCGTCCCCGAGTTCCTGGAGCCGGTGCGGGACCGGATCCGCTGGGACGGCCACGGCCGCTTCGACGTGGCCCGCAACTACAGCATCGACCACACCGGCCGGGGCATCTTCCTGCAGAACGCCGGCACCCACACGCACAGCATCACCTCGCCCGACCTGGGCATGGGCCCGTACCGCAACTCGTGGATCATCCGGGAGATGCTCGGCCGCGAGCACTACCCGATCGAGAAGCGCATCGCCTTCCAGGACTTCGGCGCGCCGGCCGGGGTCGCGTCGTGACCGACGTGGTCTACCGCCGCGTCGACGACCGGCTCGGCGAGTTCGCCCTGCGTGCCCTCGACCCGGACGCCGACGCCCCGCTGCTGCACCGCTGGGTGACCCACCCGAAGGCGGCGTTCTGGCTGATGCAGGACGCCGACGTGGCCCGGGTCGCCGAGGAGTACGGGCGGATCGCCGCGCACCCGCACCACGACGCGTTCCTCGGCCTGCACGAGGGCCGGCCCGCCTTCCTCGCCGAGCGGTACGACCCCGCGCACGTCGAGCTGGTCGGGCTGCACGACGCGGTCGACGGCGACGTCGGCATGCACTTCCTCTGCGCGCCCACGGACGCGCCGGTGCACGGTTTCACCCGCGCGGTGATCACCACCGTGATGGCGTGGTTGTTCGCCGACCCGGCCACCCGCCGGGTCGTGGTGGAGCCCGACGTGCGCAACACGGCGGTGCACGCCCTCAACGCGGCCGTCGGCTTCACCGTCGTCGGCCGGATCGCCAAGCCCGAGAAGGACGCGCTGCTCAGCGTCTGCACCCGCGCCCAGTTCGAGGCCGCGACCGGCGCGACCCCCACCCCTCCCGTCGCAACCCGAGGAGACCTGCCCGAGTGAACCCCTCCGCATCCGTGGCCCACCTGACGCCGGAGAGCTGGGCCCGCGCCAACCGGCTGCTGGTCCGCAAGGCCCTGGCCGAGTTCGCCCACGAACGGCTGCTCGCACCCGAGCCGGTCCCCGCCGGGCCGGACGGCCCGACGACGGGGCAGCGCCTCTTCCAGGTGCGCGGCGACGACGGCGAGGTGGTCTACCGGTTCAGCGCCGACCTGCTGGCCCTGGACCACTGGCGGATCGACGCCGACAGCATCACCCGGCACCGTGGCGACGCCGAGCTGCCGCTGGACGCCCTGGAGTTCTGCCTCGACCTGCGCGGCGCGCTGGGCCTCAGCGACGAGATCCTCCCCGTCTACCTGGAGGAGATCAGCTCCACCCTGGCCAGCACCGCGTACAAGCTCGACAAGCCGGCGGTGAGCGCCGCCGAACTCGCCCGGGCGGACTTCCAGACCATCGAGACCCAGATGACCGAGGGGCACCCAGGCTTCGTCGCGAACAACGGCCGCATCGGCTTCGGCATCGACGAATACCGGGCGTACGCCCCGGAGGCCGCCCGCCCGGTCCGCCTGATCTGGCTGGCCGCGCACCGCGACCGGACGACCTTCACCTGCGCCGCCGACCTCGACTACGACGCGCTGCTCCGCGCGGAACTCGGCGACGAGACCCTGGCCGCCTTCGCGGGCACGCTGACCGGGCTCGGCCTCGACCCGGCCGACTACCTGCTCATCCCCGTGCACCCGTGGCAGTGGTGGAACAGGATCTCCGTCACGTTCGCCGCCGAGGTGGCGCAGCGCCGGCTGGTGTGCCTGGGCCCGGGGCCGGACGAGTACCTCGCCCAGCAGTCCATCCGCACCTTCTTCAACGTCACCGACCCGGCCCGGCACTACGTCAAGACCGCGCTGTCCGTGCTGAACATGGGCTTCATGCGGGGGCTGTCCGCCGCGTACATGGAGGCCACGCCGGCCATCAACGACTGGCTCGCCGACCTGATCGCCGGCGACGAGGTGTTTCGGCGGACCGGCCTGTCGATCATTCGCGAGCGGGCCGCGATCGGGTACCGGCACCTGGAGTACGAGGCGGCGACCGACCGGTACTCCCCGTACCGGAAGATGCTGGCCGCGCTGTGGCGGGAGAGCCCGGTGCCCGGCCTGGAGCCGGGCCGGCGCCTGGCCACCATGGCGTCCCTGCTGCACACCGACCGCGACGGCCGCTCGTTCGCGGCCGCGCTGATCGCGCTGTCGGGGCTGGCGCCGCGGGTGTGGCTGCGGCGGTACCTCGACGCCTACCTCACCCCGCTGCTGCACAGCTTCTACGCCCACGACCTGGCCTTCATGCCGCACGGCGAGAACGTCATCCTCGTCCTCGACGGCGGTACGGTCGAGCGGGCCATCTTCAAGGACATCGCCGAGGAGATCGTGGTGATGGACCCGGACGCGGACCTGCCCCCGCAGGTGCGGCGGGTCCGGGCCGACGTCCCGGAGGACATGAAGCTGCTGTCCATCTTCACCGACGTCTTCGACTGCTTCCTGCGCTACCTCAGCGCGATCCTGGTCACCGAGGGCGTGCTCGACGAGGAGACCTTCTGGCGGACCGTCGCCGAGTGCGCCGCCGAGTATGCCGACAGCGTCCCCCACCTGGCCGACCGGCTGCGGCGCTACGACCTGTTCGCCCCGGAGTTCGCGCTGTCCTGCCTGAACCGGCTCCAGCTGCGCAACAACCGGCAGATGGTCGATCTCGCCGACCCGTCGGCGGCGCTGCAACTGGTCGGCACCCTGGTCAACCCCATCGCCCGCTTCGCGCCGAACCGATGACCGTGACCACGGCCGCGCCGGCCGCCCCCCCGGCGGCCGGCGCGGACGGCCGGGTGCGGGGCCGGTGGCTGATCCTCGGCGTGCTCTGCCTCGCCCAGGTCACCGTGGTGCTCGACAACACCGTGCTGACGGTGGCGATCCCGGTGCTCACGACCGAGCTGGCCGCCAGCACCGTCGACGTCCAGTGGATGATCAACGCGTACGCCCTGGTCCAGTGCGGACTGCTGCTCACCGCGGGCAGCGCCGCCGACCGGTACGGCCGCCGCCGGATGCTCCTCGCCGGCCTCGTGCTGTTCGGGCTCGGGTCGTTGGTCGCCGGGCTCGCCCAGAGCAGCGGCCAGCTGATCGCCGCCCGGGCCGGAATGGGGATCGGCGGCGCGCTCCTGGTGACCGCCACCCTCGCGGTGGCGATGCAGGTCTTCGACGACGCCGAGCGGTCCCGGGCGATCGGGCTCTGGGCGGCGGCGAGCGCGCTGGGGTTCGCGGCCGGGCCGCCCTTCGGCGGGCTCGTCCTCGCCCACCTCCCGTGGGGGGCGATCTTCCTGGTCAACGTCCCGATCGTGCTGGTCTGCCTGGTGGCGGCGTGGACGCTGGTGCCCGAGTCGCGCCGTCCGACCGGCGGACGCCTCGACCTCGGCGGGGTGCTGCTCTCCACGGCGGGCCTCACCACGGTCGTCTACGCGATCATCGCGGGGCCGGAGCGGGGCTGGACGGCCACCCCGGTGCTCGGCGCGGCGGGCGCGGGCGTGCTCCTGCTCGCCGCCTTCGTGGCCTGGGAGCGGCGGGTCGCCGACCCGATGCTGGACATGCACTTCTTCCGCAGCCGCCGCTTCGTGGGCGCGGTCTCCGGGGTCGTCCTGATCACCTTCGGCGCCACCGGGGCGCTGTTCCTGCTGACCCAGCACCTCCAGTTCGTGCGGGGCTACCCGGCCTGGGAGGCGGGGCTGCGGATGGTGCCGTTCGCGCTCTCCATCGTCCTGCTCAACGTGGCCGGGGTCGCCGCGCGGGTGATCCGGCGGCTGGGGCTGCCCCGGTCGATCGCCCTCGGGATGACGCTGCTCGCCGGCGGTCTCGCCCTCATCACCCACGCCCCGACGGACGGCTACGGCGTGCTGCTGCCGGGGCTGCTCGTGATGGGCGCCGGTTGCGCCCTGGCCAATCCGGCCATCGTCGAGGCGGTGATGAGCGCGATCCCGCCGGAGAGGGCCGGGGCCGGGGCGGGGGTGGACGGCACCATGACGGAGGTCGGCAGCAGCCTGGGCGTCGCCGTGCTCGGCGCGATCCTGAACGCCCGGTTCGCCGCCCTGCTGCCCGCCGCTCTGGCCGGGGCCGGGTCGTTCCCCGCCGCCCTGGCCGCGGCCCGCACCGAGGCGGAACGCGGGCTCGTCGCCGACGCGTTCCGATCCGCGCTGGAGACGGGCCAGACGGTCGGCGCCGTGGCCGTCTTCGCCGGCGGCTGCGTCGCCGCCGCGCTGTTGCGCCGCGCCGAGCGGACCGGCTGAGCCCGCGTGCACCGCCATGCCCGGCGGCGACACCGCCGCGCGGGCCGCGTGGGCATGCCCGGCGGCGTCGACTTGGCGGCGTCGGGCCCGGCGGCGTCGGACGTGGCAGCGTCGGACGTGGCGGTGCCGGGCCCGGCGGCGTCGAGCTTGGCGGCGTGGGCGCGTCAGGGCCGGCGGAGTGTCCGCAGCGCGCCGGCCCAGGCGACGACCTGGTCCAGCATGGTGCTGACGGCCTCCTCGTGGTGCGCCGCCGGCCGGAAGTCCCGGAAGTTCACGAAGTCGGCCGTCAGGGAGAGCGCGACCTGCGACCGGACGTCGGCAACCCCGAGCTGCCCGAGCACCAGCCGCAGGTGCTCCGCGGCCCGGGTGCCGCCGTGCACGCCGTAGCTGACGAGACCGGCGGACTTGTGCTGCCACTCCTGGAAGAGGAAGTCGACGGCGTCCTTCAGCACGCCCGGGATCGAGTGGTTGTACTCCGGGGTGACGAAGACGAACCCGTCGAACCGGCCGATCGTCGCCGCCCACCGGCGTACGGCCGGACGCGTGGACGGCGCCATCGACGGGGGCAGCACCTCGTCGAAGTGCGGCAGGCCGTAGTCGGCGAGGTCGACCAGTTCGGCGGTGAGGTCCCCCCGCTTGGCGGCGAGGTCGCGCACCCAACGGGCCACGACGTCCGCCTTGCGTCCGGGCCGCGTGCTGCCGACGATGACACCGATCCTGACCATGGTTGATCTCCTCTACGGGGTGGGGACAGCAGGGGCGGGGAGCGGCGCGTCGGTCAGGCCCCGGGCCAGTTCCACCGCGCCGTGCAGGGACGACAGGCCACCGAGGGCCGCGGGGAGCACCGCCGGCGCCGCACGTCCGGGCCGGCCGGCCGAGCGGACCCGTTCGGCGACGAGCGGGACGAAACCGGGCAGCCCGGCGGCGAACCCGCCGCCGACGATCGCCACCGCCGGATCCAGCAGTTCGCCGAGGCTGACCACCGCCGCCGCGAGGGCGCGGCAGCTCGCGTCGACCGCGTCGACCGCCCAGGCCCGGCCGTCGCGCAACCCGTCGCGCAGGTCGTCGAAGCCCACCTCGGCGCCCCGACCGTCGGCTGCCCGTCGGAGGGTGGCCGGACCGGAGGCGACGGACTGGAGGCAGCCGCGCCGGCCGCAGTCGCAGCGCGGGCCGTCGAGGGCGACGACCATGTGCCCGACCTCCGCCGAGGACCGGCCCGGCACCGACCGTCCCGCCAGCACCACGCCGCCGCCGATCCCGGTGCCGACGCCCAGGTAGACCACGTCGTCGCGGCCGGCGCGCCGGGCCTCGGCCAGCGCGGCGAGGTCGCCGTCGTCGGCGACGGCCGTCGCCGCGTCGGGGAAGAGGTGGCGCAGCGCGCCGGCGAGGTCCAGGCCCGCCCAGCTGGGCCGGCCGGGCCATGTCGTGACCGCGCCCCCCGGATCCGTGGTCGCCGGCATGGCCACCCCGACCGCGCCGACCGGGCCCCACACGTCGCGCAGCCGGGACACCTCGGCGGCGAGGGCGGCCAGGTCCGCCACCGCGTCGGCGCCGTGCGGCCAGCGGAAGACCCGGTCGTACGCCGGCCGGCCGGCCGCCTCGGCGCGCAGCGCCACCTTGGTGCCGCCCACGTCGATGCCGAGCACGCCGTCGCGCCGAGCCGGGTCCGGCATGCCGGCCTCAGCCCTGCCGCAGGTGCAGGTACGCCAGCGCCAGCGCGGCGACGGCGAAGACGACCGGCGTCAGCGTCATGGCGGCCGGGTCCTTGGCGCGGGCGTGGTAGACCACCGCGCCGACCATCTGCAGGGCGAGACCGACCGCCGCCGCGACGCCCAGCGGCGCCCAGAGCAGCCCGAGCAGCAGCCCGGCGACCGCGGCGAGCTCCAGCACCCCGAGCCCGCGGGTCAGGCCGGGGGAGACGCCGAGGTGGGCCATCCGCTCGCGCATCTGCGCCTGCCCGGTGAGCTTGGGCACGGCGGTGCCCAGGAAGACCGCGGCGAGGACGAGGGTCAGGACGATGACGGGAATGCGCACGTGAGGTCCTTCGGGGAGAGTCGGAACGTGCGGACGACCGTACCGGCGCCGGGTCGGCGGCGTCGGACGGTTGCGTGCCGGGTCCTCACCGGACGGTCGCGACCAGGGCGCGGGCGGCCAGCCGGTAGCCCAGCGACCCGAGCCCGACGATGACCCCGCTGGCCAGCGGGGCGATGACCGAGTCGTGCCGGAAGCTCTCCCGGGCCCAGACGTTGGACAGGTGCACCTCGACGAAGGGCCGGGGGTAGTTGGCCAGCGCGTCACGCAGGCTCCAGCCGGCGATCATCAGCGCGCCCGGGTTGACGATCGCGCCGACGGTGTCGTAGCGGCCCTGGATCGCGCGGATCAGGGCGCCCTCGCAGTCGTGCTGCTCGGCCACCACCCGCCAGCCCCGCGCGGCGACCTCCTCGCCGACCGCCCGTTCGATGTCGGCAAGGGTGTCGGTGCCGTAGATCTCCGGCTCCCGCCGGCCGAGGATGCCCAGGTTCGGGCCGTTCAGCAGCAGCACGTCCGACACGCTTCACCTCGCGGGGCGCGGCCCTGTCCCGACAGGACCCGATGACTGGTCCTCAGAAGTCTTACTACGCGGGCGGCGTCGGGCGACCCGGCGACGGCCCCGCGGCGGGCGGAGTAAGGGGTGCGTAGGGGCTGTTAGGGGCGGTGACCCGGCGTGCCGTTCGGTTACCGTCCTCCCTGCTGAAGCGATGCCGCCGGCACCACGGGGGCGTCACCTACCTCGATCCGGCCATCCGACGCCCCCGGACCGCGTACCGGCGGTCCCGGTCGTCGCGCCCGATGTCCGGCGAAGCCCCTGGTCTGCCCGAGTTGGGAAGTGGGAAGTCATGAGTGGTCAGCCCTCGACGGTGTCGGAATTCCCGGAGTGGCCGCAGTACGGCGACGAGGAGCGCGCCGGACTGATCCGCGCCCTCGAGCAGGGCCAGTGGTGGCGGATGGGCGGCAGCGAGGTCGACTCCTTCGAGCGGGAGTTCGGCGCCTACCACGGCACGCCGCACGCGCTCGCCGTCACCAACGGCACCCACGCCCTCGAGGTCGCCCTGGAGGTGCTCGGCGTCGGGCCCGGCACCGAGGTGATCGTCCCCGCCTTCACGTTCATCTCGTCCTCGCTGGCCGCGCAGCGCCTCGGCGCGGTCGCGGTGCCGGTCGACGTCGACCTGGACACCTACTGCGTCGACCCGGCGGCCGTCGAGGCCGCCATCACGCCCCGCACGAAGGTGGTCATGCCGGTGCACATGGCCGGCCAGTTCGCCGACATGGACGCGCTGAGCAAGATCACCGCCGACGCCGGGGTGGCGCTGCTCCAGGACGCCGCGCACGCCCAGGGCGCCCAGTGGCAAGGCAAGCGGGCCGGGGAGCTCGGCTCGGTGGCCGCGTTCAGCTTCCAGAACGGCAAGCTGATGACCGCCGGCGAGGGCGGCGCGGTGCTCTTCCCCGACGAGGAGCTGCGCGAGCGGGCGTTCCTCGTGCACAGCTGCGGGCGGCCCCGCACCGACCGGGACTACCTGCACAGCACCACCGGCTCGAACTACCGGATGGGCGAGTTCACCGCCGCCGTGCTGCGCGCCCAGCTCTCCCGGCTCGACGCGCAGATCGCGGTGCGCGAGCAGCGTTGGCCGCTGCTGGCGAGCCTGCTCGCCGAGGTCCCCGGCGTCGTCCCGCAGGGCACCGATCCGCGTACCGACCGCAACCCGCACTACATGGCGATGTTCCGCGTCCCCGGGATCACCCTCGAGCGCCGCCGTGCCGTGGTGGACGCGCTCATCGCCCGGGGCGTCCCGGCGTTCGTCGCGTTCCGGGCGATCTACCGGTGCGAGGGCTTCTGGAAGGCCGGCGCCCCCGACGAGTCGGTCGAGGCGATCGCCGCCCGCTGCCCCAACGTCGAGCAGATCCACGCCGACTGCATCTGGCTGCACCACCGTACGCTGCTCGGCACCGAGCAGCAGATGCACGACATCGCCGCCGTGCTCGCCGACATCCTCGCCGGATGACCACCCTGCCCCCGGCCACCGCGCCCGACCGGCCGGTGCGCGTCGCGGTGGCCGGCCTCGGGTGGGCGGGGCGGGAGATCTGGCTGCCCCGGCTCGCCACGCACCCGGACTTCGCGGTGACCGCCGTGGTCGACCCGGAGCCCGGCGTCCGCGACCGGGCCCGCGACACCCACCGCGTCCCGGCCGCGTACGCCGACGTCGACGAGCTTCCGGCCGGGGCGGCCGACCTGGTGGTGGTGGCCGTGCCGAACCACCTCCACGCCGCCGTCGCCGCCCGGCTGCTGCGCCGGGGCGTACCGGTGTTCCTGGAGAAGCCGGTCTGCCTGACCTCCGCCGAGGCGACCCTGCTCGCCGAGGCGGAGCGGGACGGCGGGGCGGTGCTGCTCGCCGGCAGCGCCGCCCGCTACCGGGCCGACGTCCGCGCGCTGGCCGAGGCGGCCGGTGAGCTGGGCCCGATCCGGCACGTCGACGTGGCCTGGGTCCGTGCGCGCGGCGTGCCGGACGCCGGCGGCTGGTTCACCCGGCGCGACCTCTCCGGCGGGGGCGCGCTGGTGGACCTCGGCTGGCACCTGCTCGACACGGTGCTGCCGTTGCTCGGCCCGACCCGGGTCACCCACGCCATCGGCAGCGTCTCCGACGACTTCGTCAACGACGGCGCGGCCCACGCCGCCTGGCGCGGCGACGCCGCCGCCGGTCGCCGCGTCCCCGGAGACGTCGAGGACACCGCCCGGGGCTTCCTGCTCACCGCCGACGGTTCCTCCGTCGCCCTGCACGCCTGCTGGGCGTCGCACGAGTCGCTGGACCGCACCACCATCACCGTGCACGGCGCCGCGGGCTCGGCGACGCTGCGCTGCACCTTCGGCTTCAGCCCCAACCGGGAGCCGACGCCGGTGCTGACCCGCACCCGCGACGGCGAGACCGTCCGGCTGCCGCTGCCCGAGGAACCGATCGGCGCCGAGTACGACCGGCAGCTCGACGCCCTCCCCGGGCTGCTCGCCGACCCCGCCGGCCGGGGCGCCGCCGTCGCCGAGGCGCGCCGGACCATCGACGTCATCGAACGGATCTACCACTCCGCCCGGCCCACCGAGCCGGAGCGGCAGCACGCGCTGGCGGGCCGTCACGACCGGTGAGAACCACCGTCGACCCCACTCGCTTCCGGGAGCAGCCATGAGCCATCCACCGTCCACCGTCGAGGTGACCCCGCAGTCGCCGGTCCGCGGCCCGATCCGCGCGGTCGTGTTCGACCTCGACGGCGTCATCGTCGACAGCTCGGCCGTCATGCGGGAGGCGTTCAGCATCGCGTACGCCGAGGTGGTGGGGGACGGGCCGGCGCCGTTCGAGGAGTACAACCGGCACATGGGCCGGTACTTCCCGGACATCATGCGGCTGATGGGGCTGCCGCTGGAGATGGAGGAGCCGTTCGTCCGGGAGAGCTACCGCATGGCGCACCTGGTGCCGCTCTTCCCCGGCGTCCGGGAGACCCTGGAGACGCTGCACGAGCGGGGCATCCGGATGGCGATCGCCACCGGCAAGGCGGGCCCCCGGGCCCGCTCGCTGCTCGACACGCTCGGCGTGCTGGGCCTGTTCGACCAGGTGATCGGCTCCGACGAGGTGGCCCGCCCGAAGCCCGCCCCGGACATCGTGCTCCAGGCCCTCGGTCACCTCGACGTGCCGCCGGGGCAGGCCATGATGGTCGGCGACGCGGTCATCGACCTGCTCAGCGGCCGGGACGCCGGCGCGACCGCGGTCGCCACCACCTGGCACGGCGGGGACGTCGCCGCGCTGCTCGCCGCCGGTCCCGACCTGGTCCTGCACGCCCCGACGGACCTGCTCGCGCACTGCCCCGCCGTCCTCGTCCACTGACCCGCACCGGCGGCACCCGGTCCCGCCAGGGGTTCGCGCGGCGCACGTCACCGTCGCCGCGCGCCGCCCGCCCACGGCCGTCCGTAGGCGACGGGTGCACCATGACCGGGTGAACTTTCTGGAGTTGCAGCAGCGCCTGCGCGCTGCCGGCCACGACCCCTTCCAGGTCTACGCGGGGCACTACGACACGCTGCGCAGCCAGGTTCCCGCATCGAGCAGGTCGACGTCGGTCTGCTACGGCGCGTGGAACCTGCTGGTCGAGGACGGCCGGTACACCGTCACCGTCCGCGACCCGAACCGCCCCGCCCGTTTTCCCCCGGACACGCACGGCCCGGAGCCGGTCGTCTTCGCCAGCGAGCAGGCCGCCTGCGAGGAGCTGTGGGCCATCGCCAGCAGGCTCGATCCGCCCGGCAGCGTCCGGGCGGTCACCGTCGACGAACTCGATCCCGTCGCGGGCGACTGGCTGCGCGAGTGCGGCTGGTGGCCGCCGGCGGAGTTGTACGGCAACCCCTTCGTCGCCACCCGCGCCCGGCAGTCGTACCGGATCGCCCAACGCGACGGCCGGTTCGAGCTGCACCTGCGCGACCACCTCGTGGCCAAGCTCGGCGATCCGGTGCACGCCGCCGACAACCTGGCCGACGTCACCCGGGTGCTGCTGACCGAGGTCGGCAACCGTTCCGCCCCACGCCCGCTGGGCTGGCCGAACGTGGTGTTCCGCATCGGCTGGGCCGACGAGGACGATCGCGCCGCGCTGCGTGCCCTCGACCTCGCGGCGATCACCCGGGCGTATCGCACCGAGCGTCCCGACCCGCCGCTGCGGATCATCTCGGAGGGGCCCGACCTGTCCCTGGTCACCACCGACCTCCTGAGACGGGCGGAGCGGAGCGGCCATCCGCTGCTGCGGTTCGTGGGCACCCGCGAGTCGGCGGCGTTCGGCACGGACGTGCGGTACGTCATCCGGCGGCACCACGAGCCGCTGCGCTACACCCTCGACCGCTACGGTGAGCGGCAGAACCACGCCACCACGGTGCTCACCGCCGAGGACCTGGCGCCGATTCACGAGTACCTGCGGCAACGCTTCCGGCGCTGACGACCCACGACCGGCCGCCACCGGGCCCAGAACCCTGTCTCGGCCTTCCGCCACACCCGGTCCGGGCTCTGCCGCCGGGTCTGCTTGACGGGCCGGTCGCGGTGTCTGCGGGGCCGCTCAGCGCGCCCCGGCGGCGGCCCCCGGTCCGGCCTGCAGGAAGCGGAGCATGCCGGTGGTCAACATCTCGGCGACGGGGGCCGGGACCAGGTCGGTGCGGACGGTGACGCGCAGGAGCGCGTCCCCGTCACCGGGAAGCACCTCGACGAGGCAGGCGCCCGACCACTCCCGGGCGTACGGCTCGACGACCTCCTCGGTCCGGCAGCCGGGCAGTTCCAGCGGAAGGACGACGTTGTCCTGGTAGGCGAAGGTGGGCAGGCTGTTGGCCACCTCGCGGGACATGTCGACGGCCGGGTCGGCGGTGCTCTCCAGGAACGGGATGTCCTGGGCGGCCATCAGCTCGTCGATGCTCTGCTGGACGGCCCGCACCAGGTCCTCCTCCGGCCCGTCGAACCGGACCCGCAGGCAGTTGGAGTTGATCCTGCTCGTGAAGGTGGAGTCGAGGACGCGGCTGCCGCGCTGGGCGACGATCATCAGCAGGCCGATGTCGTCCTGCTGGTGGATGGCGCGCAGCGCGGAGGCGTAGGCGGCGGCGAAGTAGGCGGAGCGGCTGAACCGGTGTTCGCGGGCGGCGCGGTCCCAGCGGCCCAGCACGTCGGGGGTGACGGCGACGGTGTGCCCGGTCCTCGGCCCCCACGTCGGGGTCTGCTCCAGGAGCGCCTGGGGTCGGCCTTCACCCTGCCGGGGGAGTCCGCGTAGCTGCTCGCGCCAGTAGGCCCGCTGGGTCTCGAGGTCGGCGGCGTCGCGGAGGCGGCTGTACTCGTCGTGGAACTGCCGCAGGGTGGGCGCGGGCCGGTCCCAGGTGGGGGCGTGGCCGCGCAGGCGGGCGGTGTAGGCGTGGCTGAGGTCGCGGACGAGGAGCGCGTGTGACCATCCGTCGAAGGCGATGTGGTGGATGCCGACGCCGAAGAGGGTCCGGCCGCTGGACCTCTCGCGGACGAGGGCGGCGCGCCAGTTGCGGCCCTGGGTGTAGTCGAGCGGCTGCTGGACGGTCTCGGCGAGTTTGTCGAGGGCTTCCCGTTCGGTGGCGGCGTCGGTGAGCAGTCGCAGTTGGGGCATGCCGGGGTTCGGCGGGATGACGGCGACCGGCGGGTTGACGCGCCGGTAGCGGGCGTGCAGTGCCTCGTGGCGGCGGTGCACGTCGCCGAGGGCGGCCATCAGCGCCCGCAGGTCCGGCTCCCCCTCGATCCACCAGGTGGTCGGGCAGACCAGGTCGAAGGGGAGCCAGGCGAACTTGGCCACGGAGAGCGTCAGCGGGACGGGGCCGGACGGGTCGGGGCGTCCGGCGACGGGCGGCTCCGGCCGGGTCCGGGCGCGGCGGGGCGCGGTGGTCAGCCACCTGGCCAGTTCCCGTGGGGTGGGGGTGCGGTGGATCTGGGAGACGGGTACGACCACGTCGGCGGCTTCGTCGATGGCGGTGGCGACCGCGGCGGACTGGAGGGAGGTGCCGCCGAGGTCGAAGAAGCTGTCGCGGGCGCCGATGCCCTCGACGCCCAGCACGGTGGCGAACACGCCCGCGACCAGTCGTTCCTCGTCGGTCGCGGGTGCGACGTGGTCCACGCCGAGGTCGGGGCGTTGGGAGCCGGGCTCCGGTAGCGCCCGGCGGTCGATCTTCCCGGTGCCGCCGACGGGGAACCGGTCGAGGACCATGATCACGGCCGGGACCATGTACGGGGGCAGGGCGGTCGCGGCGTGTGCGCGTAGCTCGCTCACGACCGGGGTCCGGCCGTCCCGTCCGGTCACGTAGCCCGCCAACCGGGCGACACCCTGGTCCTCCCGGCGGACGACCACGGCCGTGCCGACGTCGGGGTGCTGTTCGAGGACGGCTTCGATCTCGCCGAGTTCGATGCGGATGCCGTTTACCTTCACCTGGTGGTCCATGCGGGCGAGGATCTCCAGCGCCCCGTTGGCGTTCCACCGGCCCAGGTCGCCGGTGCGGTAGGCGACCCCGCCGCCGTAGGGGTCGGTGACGAACCGTTGCGCGGTCAGCTCGGGGCGGTGCAGGTAGCTGTCGGCGACGCCCTCCCCGGCGATGAGGATCTCACCGGGGACACCCATGGGGACGAGGTTCAACCGCGCGTCGACGACGAGGATCTGCCGGTTGGGCATGGGCCAGCCGATCGGCACGTACGCGCCGCCCCAGCCGGCCCTGGCGTCGTACCAGGTGCAGGCGACGGACGCCTCGGCCGGGCCGTAGGCGTTGATCAGGCGGGCGCCGGCGGCCAGCCAGCGTTGGGCCATGCGGGGCGGGACGGGTTCCCCGGCGAGCGTCACGCAGGACATGCTCGGGCAGTCGGCGGGGTCGACCGCGGCGAGGTTGGTGGGTGGGCAGAACGCGTGGCTGGTCCCCTCCTTGGCGATCAGCTCCGTCAGCCGGCGGGCGTCGAGCAGATCGTCGCGGGAACAGACCACGACGCGCGCGCCGGAGGTCAGCGCGGTGTAGATCTCGCCCAACGCCACGTCGAAGACGGGGGCGCAGCAGTGCAGCATCCGGCTGTCCGGGCCGACCTGGCACTCCTCGCGCATCCAGCCGAGGAAGTTCGTCAACATGGCGTGGGTCAGCACCACGCCCTTCGGCTTCCCCGTCGAGCCCGACGTGTAGATCACGAACGCCGGCCGGGAGGCGTCCACCGCCGGCAGGTCGACCGGTTCGGTGGCCGCCACCGCGGGCCAGTCCTCGTCCAGGGCGATCACCCGTACGCCGTCGGGCCGGGGGACGCGTGGGGCGACCTCGCCGACGGTGAGCACGACCCGGGCGCCGTGGTCGGCCAGGAGCATCCGCATCCGCTCCGCCGGCCACGACACGTCCATCGGCGTGTACGCCGCCCCCGCCCGCAGCACCGCCAGGGTGGCGACGAGGGTCCACATGCTGCGCTCCAGCGCCAGCGACACCACGTCCCCGACGCCGACGCCGACTGACCGCAGGTGACGGGCCAGCAGTTCCGACCGGTGTGCCAGTTCCCCGTACGTGACGACCTCGTCGCCGGCGACGCCCGCGACCGCGTCCGGTGTGCGGCGTGCCCACGCCAGCACCAGGTCGTGGATCGGCTCGTCCGGCACCGGCCGGACCGGGCCCCGGCCCCACACGAGCAGCCGATCGCGATCGGCCGCACCCAGCAGCGGCAACTCCGACAGCGGGACCTCGGGTTCCCGCGTCCCGGCCGACGCCAGCAGGACGGTCTGGTCCAGCAGGCCCCGCACCCAGTCGGCGGAGAAGCCCTCCGCCGCGTAGTCCACCCGCAGCCCGGACCCGTCCGAGGCCACGGTCACCACCAGGTCGACGTCCACCATCTCCGGGCCCGCCCCGGCGACCGGGCCGTCCACCAGGCCCACCGCGACCGGACCCAGCACACCCGCGCCCGCCACCGGCGCGGCCCACGCCGCACCCACCCGCCGCACCAGCACACCGAACGCCGGATCGTCCGCGACACCGACCCGCACCACCGACCCGCCCGACGACACGCCCAGCGCCACCTCGTCCTGACCGGTGTGTCGGGCCAGCACTCCGACGACACCGGCCAACAGCACCACACCGGCCGGCTCGGGGCCCGTCGGGCCGGCCGGCGCCACCGTCCGCGACTGCGACGCCGCCCGGGCCGGCCACACCAACGGCCGCCGCAGGTCCGCCGACAGGTCGAGGGTCTCGATGTCGGCGCCGGGCCCGGCGACACCCGCGGCCCCGGCCGCACGATCAACGATCCCGACAGGCATGAGCGAACCTCCGATCAGGGCCGGCGCCACCTGTTCGGGTACGGCCGGTCAGGACATCAGGAACACCGGGGACGCGGCTCTCCGCGTCCCCGGGCAGGGAATCGGTGCAGGGTTCAGTGGGCGGTGGGGGGCACCGCGGGTCCGGCCTCCAGGAACCGCAGCATGTGGCCGTTCAGCTCCGCCGCGAAGCTGTCCGGCAGGTAGTCGGTACGGATGGTGACGCGCAGGAGGGCATGGTCGGCGCGGGGCAGCACCTCGACCGTGAGGCCGTTGGGGACCTCCCGGGCGTACGGCTCGACGACCTCCTCGGTCCGGCAGCCGGGCAGTTCCAGCGGAAGGACGACGTTGTCCTGGTAGACGAAGGTCGGCAGGCTGGCGACCACCTCGCCGGGGATCCCGGCGGCGGGGTCGTCGGCGGTCTCGGCGAAGGGGACGTCCTGGGCCCGCATGAGGTCGCTGATCGTCTCGTTGACCCGCAGGACGAGCCCGCCGTCCTCCGGTCCGTCGAACCGGACCCGGACGCAGTTGAGGTTGAGCCGGGTGGTGAAGGCGGAGTCGAGGACGCGGCTGCCCCGCTTCGCCACGACCATCAGCAGGCCGATGTCGTCCTGCCGGTGGACGGCGCGCAGCGCGGAGGCGAACGCGGCCACGAAGCAGCTGGACCGGCTGAACCGCTGTGCCCTCGCCGCGTCGTCCCAGCGGCGCATGATCTCGGGGCCGACGGTGACGATGTGCCCGGTCTTCGGTCCCCACGCCAGTGCCTGCTCCAGCGACGCCGTGGGCTGGCCGTGGCCCTGCCGCGGCAGGCCGCGTAGCTGGTCGCGCCAGTACGCCCGCTGGGTCTCCAGGTCGGCGGCGTCGCGCAGCCGGGTGTGTTCGTCGTACGACTGCCGCAGCGTGGTTGCCGGCCGCTCCCACACCGGGGCCGCGCCGCGGAGCCGGGCGGCGTAGGCGTGGCTGAGGTCCCGCACCAGCAGCGCGTGTGACCATCCGTCGAAGGCGATGTGGTGGATGCCGACGCCGAACAGGATCCGGTTGGTGGACCGTTCACGGATGAGGGCGGCCCGCCAGTTGTGCCCCTGGGTGTAGTCGAGGGGCTGCTGGACGGCTTCGGCGAGCTGGTCCAGTGCCTGCTGTTCGCCGGTGGCGTCGGTGAGCAGTCGCAGCTGGGGCATGCCGGGGTTCGGGGGGATGACGGCGACCGGCGGGTCGACGCGCCGGTAGCGGGCGTGCAGTGCCTCGTGCCGGCGGTGGACGTCACCCAGGGCGGCCAGCAACGCCCGCAGGTCCAGCTCACCCTCGATCCACCAGGTGACCGGATTGACGACCTCCAGGGGCGACATCAGGCACTTCGCCACCTGCTGGGCGAGCGGTACCGGGCCGGGACGCTGGCGGGTCTGGCCGGCGGTCGAACCGGTCCGGGGGCGGCGGGGTGCGGCGGTGAGCCAGTGGGCCAGCGCGTGCGGGGTGGGCGTGCGGTGGATCTGCGACACGGGCACGACCACGTCCGTGGCCTCGTCGATGCGTGTGGCGACGGTCGCCGACTGCAACGAGGTGCCACCGAGGTCGAAGAAGCTGTCGCGCGTGCCGACCCGGTCGATGCCCAGGACGGTCGCGAACACCCCGGCGACGAGGCGTTCGGAGTTCGTCGCCGGCTCGACGAACTCCACGCCGAGGTCGGGGCGCTGTGAGCCGGGTTCGGGCAGCGCTCGTCGGTCGATCTTCCCGGTGCCGCCGACGGGGAACCGGTCGAGGGTCATGACGACGGCGGGCACCATGTAGGACGGCAGCACGGCCGCGGCGTGCTCGCGCAGCTCACCGGCGGAGGGGGTGCGGCCGTCGCGGCCGGTGACGTAGCCGACGAGCCGGGCGGCGCCCTGGTCCTCGCGGCGTACGACGACGGCGGCGCCCACGTCGGGGTGTCGGGCGAGGACGGTCTCGATCTCGCCGAGCTCGATGCGGATGCCGTTGACCTTGACCTGGTGGTCCATCCGGCCCAGGATTTCCAGGGCTCCGGCGGCGTTCCAGCGGCCCAGGTCGCCGGTGCGGTAGGCCAGACCGCCGCCGTACGGGTCGGTGACGAATCGTTGTGCGGTGAGTTCGGGGCGGTTGAGGTAGCCGTCGGCGACGCCGAAGCCGGTGATGAGGATTTCGCCGGGCACGCCCATGGGCATGAGGTTCAGGCTCGCGTCGACGACGCGGATCTGCCGGTTGGGCATGGGCCACCCGATCGGCACGTACGGGCCCTGCCAGCCGGCCGACGCGTCGAACCAGGTGCACGCCACGGCGGCCTCCGCCGGGCCGTAGGCGTTGACCAGCCGGGCGCCGGCGGTCAGCCACCGGTGCGCCAGGTGGGGCGGGACCGGTTCCCCGGCGAGCGTCAGGCAGGACATGCTCGGGCAGTCGGCGGGGTCGACCGCGGCGAGGTTGGTGGGTGGGCAGAAGGCGTGCGTCACCTGTTCCTTGGCGATCAGGTCGGTGAGCCGGCGAGCGTCGAGCAGTTCGTCGCGGGAACACACCACCACCCGGGCGCCGGAGGTCAGGGCGGCGAAGATCTCACCCAGCGCCACGTCGAAGACCGGCGCGCAGCAGTGGAGCATCCGGCTGTCGGGGCCGATGGCGCACTCGTCGACCATCCACGCCAGGAAGTTCGTCAGCTTGTCGTGGGTCAGCACGACCCCCTTGGGGGTGCCCGTGGAGCCGGACGTGTAGATCACGAACGCCGGCGCGGAGGCCGGCACCGCCGGCAGGTCCGCCGGTTCGCACGCCTGCACCGTCGGCCAGTCGTCGTCCAACGCCACCACCGACACCCCGTGCCCGGCCGGGATCCGGGGCGCCACCGCGCCGACGGTCAACACCACCCGCGCCCCGTGGTCGGCCAGCAACACCCGCATCCGCTCCGCCGGCCACGACACGTCCATGGGCGTGTACGCCGCGCCCGCCCGCAGCACGCCCAGGGTCGCGACCAACGTCCACAGACCGCGATCCAAGGCCAGCGACACCACGTCACCGTCGCCCACACCCACCGACCGCAGGTACGCCGCCAACGTCGCCGAGCGGCGCTCCAGCTCCCCGTACGTCAACACCTCACCACCCGCGACGCCCGCCACCGCCTCCGGCGACCGCCGCGCCCACCCCGACACCAACTCGTGGATCGGCGCGCCCGGCACCTCCCGTACCGCGCCCCGGCCCCACCCCAACAACCGCTCCCGCTCGACGTCGCCCATCAACGGCAAACCCGACAGGGCGATCTCCGGCTCCGCCGAGCCCGTCCCCGCCAACAGGACCACCTGGTCCACCAGGCTCCGCACCCACTCGGCCGAGAACTCCTCCGCCGCGTAGTCCACCCGCAACGCCGACCCGTCGGCCGCCACGGTCACCGTCAGACCGACGTCCACCACACCGGGTCCCACCTCGGCCACCGGACCGTCCACCACGCCGACCACCAGCGGACCCATCCGGTCCCGCGCCACCGCCACCGGCGCGGCCAACGCCGCGCCCACCCGCGACACCAACTCCCCGAAACCCGGATCACCCGCCAGGCCGACCCGCGCCACCGACCCGCCGCCGCCCGACGACAGGCCCACCGCCACCTCCTCCCGGGCCGTCCACCGCGCGAGGACCGCCACGAGCCCCGCCACCACGACCTCGCCGGCCGGCCCGGCGGCGTGCAGCGACGGGGGCAGCGTCCGGTGCGCCGAGGCCGCCCGCGCCGGCCACACCGTCGGCCGTCGCAGGTCGCCCACGAGGTCAAGAGCCCCGCCGTCGACCGCGCCGTCGACGGCCGGAGCACCCTCGAACCCGACAGACATGAGCTCAACCTCCGAAGGAAAGGGGTGACCGGAAGGCGCGAGGCGCAGCGGCCGGTCAGCCGATGTGCCGTACGCGATCCGCCGACCCGCCGTGGCCTCGGTGCCGCACCGCCGGGCGGATCCCGACCGGCGCGGCGTCCCGGGCGTCTCGCGGGCCCGACGGCCGGAGGGTGCGGCCGTGGCGGGGGAACGGCGGTGCGATCGGGGCAGGGTCACCGCCCGGATCCCGGACCGCGATCACGTCGCCTTTCGGCAGGGGCGGGTCGGTGTCCGGTCCGGTCACCGATGCCTCCCCTTTGTCAGGGCGCCGCGCACCCGTGTTCGTCCCCGATCCGGGTGCTGGAAAGGGACCGACGAACCGATGGGGCCCGACCCTATGAAGCGCCGTGGAGTGGAGTACACCCCTAGAGCTGCGCCCGTCGACCCCTAGCGCGTCAGCCGGCCGAGCGCGGCCGAAACGTGCCGCGGGTGACGAGCGGCCCGGCTCGGGTGTGCCGGCGGCCACGTCGGGCCGGACAGGTGAGCTGGTCAGCGCGCCTCAGCGGTGGCCCGCCGGCGGGAACGCCCGGGACCGACGCCCGTGCGCCGCGGCGGGACGGTGCCCTCCGAACCGCTCGGTACGCGATAGTCCTATGAGGACTGGCGCGATCCCATGGTCCCGCCGAATGCAGCTGATCGGTCAGTCCGGGACGAGGTTCCCGCTCGGAGCATCGGCGATTCCGACGGCGAAAAGGGCGGTCGGTGCTCGGCTGACCGGCCCATCCCGGGGCAATGAGATCTGACTATGCTTTCCCGATCATGACCCGGTCGGTGACTGGCACATCAGACACCGCCTGATGGTGTGCACCTCGCCAACGCAGCGCTGACCACAAGCCAGCCCGCTACCTGGCCCGGTCCAGCCTGAGACCCGTCCGGCCGGTGCACGCGCGGCACGCCCCGGCTCTCGTGGCCGAGCTGCCTCACCCCGTGCCGGGGGCCCACGCATCAATCCACGTTCTCCGCTGCTCGTGGTCGTGGCGCACCCGGAATTCGTGCCACCCCGAGGCCCCCTGTGGGCCGGCATGTCAGGAGATCCCATGGATGGGCCTATCCAGGTACAGGTGTTCGCTCCCGATGGAGTGGTGTTGGCCCGGCCACCCGATCCGGTGGCGACCGCCGGCAGCCGCTATCTCGCCGGTGCGGGCAGCGCCCTGCACAACGGGCTGGACATGATCACCGGCCTGCACCTGACCCTGCCGCACCAGGCGGCGGCCATGTGCAGCACCGGCTCCAGCGCGGACAAGTCGCTGCGCCTGCTCAGCCGGTGCGGGCTGAAGACGCCGAGTGACCTGCGCGAGTTCCGCTCCGGCGCGCAGGCGGTGCGGCTCGCCCGGGAGGCCGCCGAGCGGGGCGAGCTGCTGGAGTTCCAGTTCCCGCCGCACGATCCGCGGCTGCGGGCCGCGCGGGCCCGGGTGTCGCCGGACCTGCTGGCCCGCCTCAACAACAAGACCGTCCTCGAGACGCTGGTCGCACCGGAACACCTGCCCCGCCGGCAGGTCGCCACCCCCGCCGAGGTGCGACGGATCGTGCAGCAGGACCGCCGGCCGGCGGTGGTCAAGCCGGCCGGTGTCGAGGTGTACAGCGGAATCGCCATCTTCACCAGGCGGTTGCGGGACCGGTTGAACCGGTCGCTGTTCAACCAGCTGGAGCAGGTGAGCGATCGGTGGATCGTCGAGGAGGAGGTTTCCTTCCGGACGATCTGGGGGCTCCAGTTCGGCGTGACGGAGAGCGGAGCGGTGCAGTACTTCGGCGCGTCCGTGCACCTGCCGCAGCCCACCTCGACGTGGATCGGTTGTGTGATGGACGACGACCAGCCGCCGGCGGAACTGGTCGAGGTGCTGACCGCGGCGGTCCGGAAGGCCAGTGTCCTCGGGTACCGCGGTTACTGCGCGTTCGACGCCGGCGTCAGTCGGGACGGCCGGTTGCGGGTCATCGACCCGAACTTCCGGGTCAGTGGGGCTACGGCATCCGTGCTGCACCGCAGCTCCCTGCTGGGTCAGCACCCGTGCGCCATGACGACGTTCTTCTCGCTCGCGCCCGGCGTCGACGCCGAGCCGCTCCTCGCGCCGTTCATCGATCGTGGGCAGCTCGTCGTGTTCATGCACCACGACCCGGCGGAGACCGACAACGGCCCGCAGCCGGCGACCATCGTCGGCATGGTCGGCGCCTCGGACCGGTACGCCTGCGGCGTGCTGATCGCCCAGATCCAGCGAGTGCTCGGCGGCTGACCCGTCGTCCCCCGGGCCGCGGGCGTGGCCCGGGGGACGACGCGGCGGCCGGCCGGCCGACCGCGCTGCGGCGGTTCCCGTGGCGGCTGCTACCTGCCGCGTCGGGCGGCCCGCACGCCGAACCCGATCGCGCCGATGACGAGCAGGGCGCCCAGGAGCTGGAGACCCGGCGAGTCGTCGGCCTCCCCGAGCACGATGCCGGCGACGCCGACCGCGACGGCGAGGACGGCGAGGACGGCGACGACGTACTTCATGAGTTCTCCTTCTTCCGGGGCCGGACCCGCCGCCGGTCCTGCGGGTGCGCGGGCCGACGGGTCGATGTTTCCGCGCCGCGCACGCGGTGCGCCGTCATGGTCATTCCTCGACCCACTCGAGCAGGTCACCGGGCTGGCAGTCGAGCACCCGGCACATGGCCTCCAGGGTGCTGAAGCGGACGGCCTTGGCGCGACCGTTCTTCAGCACCGCCACGTTCGCCGGCGTGAGCCCCACCCGTTCGGCGAACTCGCCGACGCTCATCTTGCGTTTCGCCAGCTCGACGTCGATGCGGACGACGATGGGCATCAGATCACCGCTTCCATGTCGGTCCGCAGCGTGGTGGCCTGCCGCAGCAGCGCGCGCATCACCACCATCAGGAGGCCCAGCACGGCGACGCCGACCAGCATCAGGAACAACAGGAGTGGCAGTCCGGGGTCCGTCGCGTTGAACCCGACGTAGAGGAAGACGCCCAGCAGCACCACCCAGGCGGCGACGATCGCCCACACGATCGCGTCCACCCACGCCAGCGAGGCGTCACTGAAGATGCGGTCGTTCTTGACCAGGGTCAGCAGCTTCCAGGTGGACACGATCACCACCTGGACGCACAGCACCCAGAACACGGCGACGGCGGTCATCGGCCACCGGAGGTAGGCGTGTTCGGGGGACTCCTCGGCCATGTGCGCGAACTGCCCGGGCAGCGAGAAGGTCTGGAGCATGACCAGGATCCCGAACAGCAACACGAGGAAGACTCTGAGCGGGGCCACCGCTCGATGTTCTGCGACCATGCATCGACTATCGCTCGTAACCTATCGAAAGTCAATCGGTTCGGCGATTGCCGCGCGCCCTCACATGCCGGCGAGGGCGGCGCGAACGGCGGTCTCGGGCACGTCGGTGACGAGGTCCGGCCCCGCCGGGCCGTCCAGGACGAAGGACAGGCCCGAGGTGGCCTTCTTGTCCCGCCGCATCAGCGCGACCAGGTCGTCGTGGCCGACGCCGGCGGGCAGCGTCGTGTCGAGGCCGTAACCCGCGACCACCTCGTGGTGCTCGGCCACCCGGTCGGCCCGGATGCGGCCGAGGGCACCGGCCAGCCGGCCCGCGAAGACCGTGCCGACGCCGACCGCCTCGCCGTGCCGCAGCCGGAAGTCGGTGGCCCGCTCCAGCGCGTGCCCCAGCGTGTGGCCGTAGTTGAGGATGTGCCGCAGCCCGGAGTCGCGCTCGTCGGCGGCCACCACCCGCGCCTTGAGCGCCACGCACGCGGCGATCTGCTCGGCCACCGGCCGGCCGCGCAGCTCGCCCGCGCCGATGAAGTGCGCCCGGGCGATCTCCCCGTATCCGTTGCGCCACTCCCGCTCCGGCAGCGTGCCCAGGTGCTCGGTGTCGCAGAGCACCGCCCGGGGCTGCCAGTAGACCCCGACCAGGTTCTTGCCCTCCGGCAGGTTGACCGCGGTCTTGCCGCCGACGCTGGCGTCCACCTGGGCGAGCAGCGAGGTCGGCAGGTGGATCACCGCGATGCCCCGGTGGTAGAGGCCGGCGGCCAGCCCCACCACGTCCGTGGTGGTGCCGCCGCCGCAGGAGACCACCGCGTCGGCGCGGGTCAGCCCGAACTCGGCGAACGCCCGGCAGAGCTGCTCCACCGTGGCCAGGTTCTTGTCGTGCTCGCCGTCGCGGGCCGGCACCACCCGGTGCGGCACCCCGGGATCCGGCGTCCACCGCGGCGGCCGGGCCGAGACGACCACGACCCGCCGGGCGCCGATCCGCGCCACCTCCGCCGGCAGCCGGTGGCGCACGCCGGGGCCGATCAGCACCGGGTACGCGCGCTCGCCGAGCGCCACGTCGATCCGGGCCGGTTCGGCGGGGGCGGGACGGTCAGGTACGGGCGGGTGCATGCGGCTGCTGCCTCCTCTGCGCAACGGGGGCCGGTGCGGCGACGACCGGGCGGTCCCGGACCATCGACAGCCGCAGCGCCAGCGCGGCCAGCGAGTCGACGTCCGGTCCGATGCCCCACCGCTCGTGGGTGAGTTGGGCGTGGTGCGCCAGCAGGAACCCGGACGGGGTCGCCGGGTGGTCCCGGCCGACCACCTCGGCGACCCGGTCCAGGTAGCGCTGCCACGCGGCGCCGACCGACCCGTCGAGCGGCAGGTCGCCGGCCGCCAGGACGATCTTCTCCGCCCCGGCGTCCGCCTGCGCGGCCAGGTCCCGCCGCTGCGCCCCGGTGAGCCGCTGACTACGGTCCTGCCAGTGCAGGAAGAGGAACGCCAGTCGGTCGGCCGCCGGCACCAGCCCGCTCAGGTGCCGCAGGTGCGCCACGGCCAGCGGCAGCTCGACGCCGGCCAGCCAGGGAGCATCCCCACCGAGCAGGGCCAGCGCCAGGTCGCTGCCCGCGCACGCGAGCGGGCCACCCCGGGCGGCGTCGCGGACCGCGTACGGGTCGGCGGCGAAGGACACCCGCGGGTCGTACGCGAGCAGCCGCGTCCGTACCGTGTCGAGGGCGGCCGGGGCGGCGTGGAAGCCGACGCTCAGGCGCGGCCCGGCGGGGGAGCGCTCCGGATCGAAGAACCAGTGCGTGGCCGGGTCGGCCCGGCGGGCGGCGGCGACCAGATCGGTGAGGACCGTCCCGACCAGGTCGGTCACCCGCGCCTCCGGGCATCCGTCGGCCGGCACGGCCAAGCGGGCGAACAACCAGCAGCGTTCCAACGACGGCACCTCGGCTGACGGGCGGGTGGAGCACGTGGCTCGACGGTCTGCGGGGGTCGCCCCATCATCGACCTGCGGCGCGTCCGGCCATCCGATCGGCGGCCGGATCTGGGGACGACTTAGGGGGTGACAGGGGTAGGTTGCCGGCGGGGCGCTCGGAAGACTTGGGCCGTTACGGCGAGCGAGGTCTACGCCGCGGACGAGGAGTCTCGCCGACGGACGGATGTGGTGACATGCTTCGGAGCGACCTGATCCAGCCGTTGCCCGATCTGCTCGCGGCGCACGCCGCCAGGTTCGGCGACAAGGTCGCGTTCCGCGACGACCGCCGGGCGGTCGGGTACGCCGACCTGGCGGCGCGGACCCGCCGGCTGGCCGGGCACCTCGCGGCGTCGGGGGTCGGACGCGGCGACCGGGTGGCCTTCTGCCTCGGCAACCGGGTGGAGACGGTGGAGACCTGGCTCGCCGTCACGCGGGCCGCCGCGGTCGGCGTGCCGCTGAACCCGCGCAGCACCGAGGCCGAGCTGGCCCACCTGCTGGACGACTCCGGCGCGGTGCTGGTGGTCACCGACCCGCAGCACCTCGACCAGCTGCTGCGGCTGCGCGCCGACCGGCCGGCCCTGCGGGTGGTGGCCACCGGCGACGGCCCGATGCCCGACGGGGTCACCGCCTGGCGCGAACTCGTCGACGCCGAGCCGGGCGTGGACGCCCGCGACGACCTGGGCCTCGACGAGGTCGCCTGGATGCTCTACACCTCCGGCACCACCGGCCGGCCCAAGGGCGTGCTCTCCACGCAGCGCACCTGCCTCTGGTCGGTCGCCTCCTGCTACGTGCCGATCCCCGGGCTCACCGCCGCCGACCGGGTGGTCTGGCCGCTGCCGTTGTTCCACAGCCTCTCCCACATCGGGTGCGTGCTCAGCGTGACCGCGGTCGGCGCCACGGCACGGCTCGTCGACGGCTTCTCCGCCGACGACGTGCTGCGCGCGGTCGACGAGGACGAGGCCACCGTGCTCGCCGGTGTGCCGGCCATGTACCACCACCTGGTCGCCGCCGCCCGGGAGACCGGCTTCCGCGCCCCGGCCCTGCGGGTCTGCCTGGTCGGCGGGGCGATCACGACCGGCGCGCTGCGCCGGGCCTTCGAGGAGGTCTTCGACGCGCCGCTGCTCGACGCGTACGGCAGCACGGAGACCTGCGGCTCGATCGCCGTCACCCGGCCCGACCGGCCCCGCGTCGAGGGGTCCTGCGGACTCGCGGTGCCCGGCGTCGAGGTGCGCCTGGTCAGCCCGCAGACCGGTCTCGACGTGCCGACCGGCGCCGAGGGCGAGGTGTGGGTCCGCGGGCCGAGCCTCATGCTCGGCTACCACGGCCTGCCGGAGGTCACCGCCGCCGCGCTGCGCGACGGCTGGTACCGCACCGGCGACCTGGCGCGTCGCGACGCCGACGGCAACATCTTCGTCACCGGGCGGCACCAGGAACTGATCATCCGGGGCGGCGAGAAGATCCACCCGGCCGAGGTGGAGGAGGCGCTGCGCGCGGTGCCCGGCGTCGCCGACGTGGCGGTGACCGGCCGGCCGCACGACGTGCTGGGTGAGGTGCCGGTGGCGTTCGTGGTGCCCGGGCCGGAGGGTCTCGACCCCCGGGCCGCGTACGCGGCCTGCCGGGAGAGGCTCTCCTACCACAAGGTCCCGGAGGAGCTGTACGAGATCGGTCAGGTGCCCCGCACCGCCTCCGGCAAGGTCACCCGCCGGCTGCTGTTCGACTGGCCGGCCCGGCTGCGCGCGGTCAACGGCAGTCACCACGAGACGCTGAGCCGGCTCACCTGGCAGCCGCTGGACCTGACCGCCGTAGCGCCGGTCGAGTCGCCCGTCCCCACGGCGGCCCTGGCCGCGACCGCCCCGACCCGGCGCTGGGCGGTCGTCGGGCGCGCGAGCGCGGCGCTGGTGGAGGCGCTGCGCGCGGCGTCGGCGGGGGACCGGTTCCGGGCCCACCCCGACCTCGCCGCCCTGCGTGACGACCCGGACGTGCCCGACGTGACGGTGCTGGCGGTCGAGCCGGCGGACGCCGCGCCGGGGGACCTCGCCGACCGGCTGCGCGGCTGGCTCGCCGACGACCGGTTCGCTGGCGCCCGCCTGGTGCTGCTGACGGCCGCGCCCCGGAACCTGGACGCCGGACCCGACGCGTCCACCGCAGCCGACGCGGCCGGCGGCACCGGGTCCGACGGTCCTGCCGCGACCGGCGGGATCCGCGAGCCCGCCCCCGCGACCGGCGTGGCGGCCGGGGTCGACCCGGCGGCCGGGGCGGTCCAGGCCCTCGGGCGCTGCCTGCAGGCCGCGCACCCGGACCGGATCGTGCTCATCGACCACGACGGCGACGCGGCCTCGCTCGCCCTGCTGCCGGCCGCGGTGGACGCCGGGGCCGCGCAGGTCGCGCTCCGCGCCGGGGCCGCCCGGCACGCGGTCCTCGCGCCCGCCCCCGCGAACCTGCCGGCGCGGCCGGCCGCCGTGGTCGACCCGGCCCACCCGGTCGTGGTCACCGGCGCCGACGGGCCGACCGGCGCGGCGCTGGCCCGGCACCTCGTCGCCGCCCACCGCGTCCGCCGGCTGCGGCTGCCGCACGCCGACGCCACGGCCGCGCCCGCCCTGGCGGACCTGGCCGCCGAACTGACCGCCGCCGGCGCCGAGGCCGTCGTGCTGCCCGCCGACCGGGCGGGTGACGAACCCCTCGGCGGGGTCTTCCTCTGCCCGTCCGCGGGCGACCTGGCCGACGACGACGCCGTCGCGCGGCTGCTCGGCCTCGCCGGCGGGCTGGACGCCGGGACCCGGCGCCCGGGGACCGCGTTCACCGTCCTCGCGCCGTCCGCCCTGCTGCTGGGCGCCGCCGACCGGGAGCGGGCGGCCTCGGCCGTCGGCGCCCTGCACGCCCTGCTCGCCCGCCGTCGGGCCGCCGGCCTCCCGGCCCGGCTCGTGGGCACGACCGCACACTCGGACACCGGCGACCGGACGTCGTCGGCGCCGCCCGCGACCGGGCAGGCCGCCGGTGGCTCGCCGGCGGAGGCGCGCGCCGACCTCGCCGCGTTCGACGTGGCCCACGACGGTGACGACCTGGTCCTGCTCGGCCGTCCGGCGGGCCACGCCGACGCGCACCCCGCCTGGCGTACGCCCCGGGTGGCCGCCCGCGACGCCGCGGACGACCGGGACGTCGCCGAGTTGCGTCGCCGGCTGTCCGCGCTGAGCACCGCCGAGGGCGACCGGCTCCTGCTCGACCTGGTCCGCGCCGCCACCGCCGAGGTGGCCGGCCTGCCCGGTCCGGCTACCGTCCGCCCGGCCCGGGCCTTCAAGGAACTCGGCTTCACCTCGGTCAGCGCGGTCGCCCTGCGCGACCGGCTGGCCCGGGCCACCGGCGTACGGCTCTCCGCCACGGCCGCGTTCGACCACCCCAGCCCGGAGGCCCTCGCCCGGCACCTCGCCGCCCGGTTGCGCGGCGGCACCCCGGAGCCCGGTTCCGTCTCCGACCGGCCCTCGGCACCGTCCACGTCGGACGACCCCGTGGTCGTCGTCGCCATGGCCTGCCGGCTTCCCGGCGGCGTCGGCTCCCCCGAGGAGCTGTGGGACCTGGTCGACCAGGGGCGGGAGGGGCTCACCGGGTTTCCCGCCGACCGGGGCTGGGACCTCGCGCGCCTGTTCTCCGACGACCCCGACCGCCCCGGCACCTCGTACGTCCGGGTGGGTGGCTTCCTGGCCGGCGCGGCGGACTTCGACGCCACCCTGTTCGCGATCAGCCCCCGCGAGGCGCTGGCCATGGACCCGCAGCAGCGGCTGCTGCTGGAGACGTCCTGGGAGCTGTTCGAGCGGGCCGGCATCGACCCCACCTCGCTGCGCGGCAGCGCCACCGGCGTCTTCACCGGCGTCATGCACCACGACTACGCCGCGAACCTGCGCCAGGCGCCACCCGGCACCGAGGGCTACCTCGGCGTCGGCACCGCCGGCAGCGTCGTCTCCGGGCGGGTCGCGTACGCGCTGGGGCTGGAGGGGCCGGCGGTCACCGTCGACACGGCGTGCTCGTCGTCGCTGGTGGCGCTGCACCTGGCCGCCCAGGCGCTGCGCGCCGGGGACTGCTCCCTCGCGGTGGCCGGCGGCGTGGCGGTGATGGGCACCCCGCAGGCGTTCGTCGAGTTCAGCCGGCAGCGGGGCCTGGCCCCGGACGGCCGGTGCAAGGCGTTCGCCGAGGGCGCCGACGGCACCGGCTGGTCCGAGGGCGTCGCGGTGCTGCTGCTGGAGCGGCTCTCCGACGCCCGCCGGCGCGGGCACCCCGTCCTCGCCGTACTGCGCGGCTCGGCCGTCAACTCCGATGGTGCGTCCAACGGGCTCACCGCCCCCAACGGCCCCGCCCAGGAACGGGTCATCCGCCGGGCGCTGGCCGCCGCCGGCCTCACCGCCGCCGACGTGGACGCCGTCGAGGCGCACGGCACCGGCACCCGGCTCGGCGACCCGATCGAGGCGCAGGCGCTGCTCGCCACGTACGGCGCCGGACGCGGCGACGCCGAGCCGCTGCGGCTGGGCTCGCTGAAGTCCAACCTCGGCCACACCCAGGCCGCCGCCGGCGCCGCCGGGGTGATCAAGATGGTGCTCGCCATGCGGCACGGGACGCTGCCCCGCACCCTGCACGTGGACGCCCCGACGTCCGAGGTGGACTGGGCCGCCGGCGCGGTCGAGGTGCTCACCGAGGCCCGCCCGTGGCCCGAGGTGCGGCGGCCCCGGCGGGCCGGCATCTCCTCGTTCGGCATCAGCGGCACCAACGCCCACGTCATCGTCGAGGCGCCCCCCGCCGACCCGGAGGTCCCGGCGTCCACCGGCGGCACGGCGTTGGCGGTCGACGAGCGGACGCCGGGCACCGGGCCCGCCGGCCGCCGGCCCGTGCCGTGGCTGCTCGCCGCGGCCTCCGGCGAGGCCCTGCGCGACCAGGCGGCCCGCCTGCTGACCTGGCTCGACGGGCCCGGCGCGGACGCCGACCCGGCCGACGTCGGCCACGCGCTCGCCACCACCCGCGCCGCCCTCGAACACCGGGCCGTGGTGCTGGCCGGCGACCCGGCCGCCGCCCGCGCCGGACTGACCGCCCTGACCCGGGGCGAGTCGGACGCGCCGTCCGTGCTGACGGGCCGGGTCGTCGACGGCCGGCTCGGCCTGCTCTTCGGCGGGCAGGGCGGCCAGCGCGCCGGCATGGGCCGCGAACTGCACGCGGCGTACCCGGTCTTCGCCGAGGCGTTCGACGCGGCCTGCGCCGAACTCGACCGCTGCCTCGCCGGCCACGCCCCGCACCCCGTCGCGGACGTCGTCCTCGCCCCCGAGGGCGGAGAGCTGGCCGACCTGCTCGACCAGACCCTCTACACCCAGCCGGGGCTGTTCGCCTTCGAGGTGGCCCTGTACCGGCTGCTGGAGTCCTGGGGCGTACGCCCCGACGCGCTGCTCGGGCACTCCGTCGGCGAGCTGGCCGCCGCACACGTGGCCGGGGTGTTCGCCCTCGCCGACGCGGCGGCGCTCGTCGCCGCCCGGGCCCGGCTGATGCAGCAGCTGCCCGCCGGGGGCGCGATGGTCGCCGTCGAGGCCGACGAGGCCGAGGTCGCCGCCCACCTGACCGACCGGGTGGGTCTCGCCGCCGTCAACGGCCCGACCAGCGTCGTCATCTCCGGCGACACCGACGCCGTGCTCGCCGTCGCGGCCACCCTGCGCGCGGCCGGGCGGCGGACCAGCCGGCTGCGGGTGTCGCACGCCTTCCACTCGCCGCGCATGGAGCCGATGCTCGACGCGTTCCGCGAGGTGGCGGCGGGACTCGCCTACCGCACCCCGCACCTGCCCGTGGTGTCCAACCTGACCGGTCACCCCGTCGACCCGGCCCGGCTCTGCTCACCCGAATACTGGGTGGCACACGTGCGGGGGACCGTCCGCTTCCAGGACGGCGTGCGGGCCCTGCACCGCCAGGGGGTCACCACCTTCCTGGAGGTCGGCCCGGCCGGCGTGCTCACCGCGATGGCCCAGGACTGCCTGGCCGCCGAGGCCGACGAGCTGGCGTTCGTGCCCGCCGTGCGGGGCGCCTCCGGCGAGCCGGAGGCGCTGCTCGCCGCCGTGGCGCGGCTGCACGTGCGGGGCGTCGCCGTGGACCGTGCCGCCCTCGCCGGCCCCGGCCCGCACCGCCGGGTCGACCTGCCCACGTACGCCTTCCAGCGCCGCCACTACTGGCTGCCCGCCAGTTCCGCGGCCGGCGGCCCGGCCGGGGCCGGGCTGGCCGACGCCGGGCATCCGCTGCTCGGCGGGATGCTGCCGGTCGCCGGCACCGGCCAGGTGGTCTGCACGGGCCAGCTCTCGGCGGCGACCCGGCCGTGGCTGGCCGCCACCGGGGACGGCGCGCCGGCGCTGCTGCCCGCCACCGCCCTGCTGGACATGCTCACCCACCTCGGCGAGCGGCTCGGCACCCCGACGGTGGAGCGGCTGAGCGTCCCCGAGCCGGTGCCGCTGCCCGCCGAGCTGACCGTCGACGTGCAGGTCGACCTCTCCGTGCCCGACGAGCGGGGGCGCCGGGCGGCGCGCTGCCACGTCCGCACCGGCGACGGGCAGCCGTGGCAAGAGGTCGCCGAGGCGGTGCTCGGCCCCGCCGACCAGGAGAGCGGGCTCGGCGTCCGCGCCCCGGCCTGGCCGCCCACCGGGGCCCGGCCGCTGGATTTGGCCACCCCGCAGCGCCGGGCGATCGCCGGGGAGCTGGTCCGCTCCGCGTGGGTCGCCGCCGACCGGCTCTTCGTCGACGTACGCCTGCCCGAGGACGCCCGCGACCCGGACGCCGAGCGGTACGGCGTGCACCCGCAGGTGCTGGACGCCGCCCTGCGCCTGCTCCCGCTCGCCGACTTCGCGCCCGGCGGCGAGGCCGACACCGCACCCGGCGACGAGGCGGGTGCCGCGCCCGGCGCGCGGCTGACGCCCGTCGACTGGGCGGGGGTGCGCGTCCACGCCACCGGCGCGTACGCGCTGCGCGTCAGCCTGGCCCCGGCCGGGGCGGACGCGGTGACGCTGAGCGCCGTCGACGACGCCGGGGCGCCCGTGCTCGACGTGGACCGGGTGGTGCTGCGGCCGCTGACGCTGCCGCCCGCCGCCGCCCCGACGCCCGCGGCCGCCCCCGCCGGGCTGTACGCCGTCGACTGGCTGCCGGCGGCGTTCCCGGCGACGCCGGCGCCCACCTGGACGCTCGCCGACGACACGCCCCCGGACGGGCCGCTGCCGCCGCTGCTGGTGCTGCGCGTCGGCGACGGCGACCCGGGCCGCCCGGTGCCCGACCGGGCGCACGCCGTCGGCCTCGCCGTCCTCGACGTGCTCCAGCGGTGGCTGGCCGATCCCCGCGCGGAGACCACCCGCCTGGCCGTCGCCGTCCGCGACGGCGACCCGGCGCACGCCCCGGTGGCCGGGCTGGTCCGGGTCGCCCAGGCCGAGCATCCCGACCGGTTCCTGCTGCTCAGCCTCGACGCCACCGACGACGCCACCGTCCGGTCGGCGCTGGCCGTCACGGCGGACGAACCCCAGGTCGCGGTCCGCGACGGCCGTGTCCTGCTGCCCCGGCTCCGCCCGGTCGAGCACCCTTCGGCCGGCACGCCGGTCCCGGCGCTGGCCGGCGGGACCGTGCTGGTCACCGGCGGCACGGGCGGGATCGGCCGGCACGTCGCCACCCACCTCGCCACCGTCCACGGCGTCGCCGAGCTGGTCCTGCTCAGCCGCACCGGCCGGGCCGCCGACTGGACGGCCGCGCTGACCGACGCCGGCGTCACCGTCCGGGTGGTCGCGGTCGACGTCGCCGACCGGGCGGCCCTCGCCGCCGTCGTCACCCCGCTGGCCGACCGGCTGGTCGCCGTGGTGCACGCCGCCGGGGCCACCGACGACGCGCTGCTCACCGACCTCGACCCGGCCCGCTGGGAGCGTGCCCTGCGGTCCAAGGTGCACGGCGCCTGGCACCTGCACGAGCTGACCGCCGGCCTCGACCTGGCCGCGTTCGTGCTGTTCTCCTCGGCCGCCGCCACCTTCGGCAGCCCCGGCCAGGGCAACTACGCGGCCGGCAACGCCTTCCTCGACGCGCTCGCCGCGCACCGCCGCGCCCACGGCGTGCCCGCGACGTCCCTGGCCTGGGGGCTGTGGGCCACCGAGGACGGGATGGCCGGCCGGCTCACCCCGGCCGACCTGGCCCGCCTCGCCCGGGGCGGCACCCGGCCCCTGGACGCGGCCGCCGGCCTGGCGCTGCTCGACGCCGCGCTGCACGCCGACCTGCCGGCGCTGGTGCCGATCGGGTTGGACCTGGCCGCGGTCCGGGCCTCCGGCGAGGTGCCCGCCCTGCTGCGGGCGCTGCTGCCCCCGCCGCCCCGCCGGGCCGTCAACGCCGGCTCCGCCCCCACCTCCGCCGCGAGCTTCGCCGACCGGCTGGGCGAGTTGGCCGAGCCCGACCGCGCCGCCCTGCTGCTGGACCTGGTGCGCACCCGGTGCGCCACCGTCGTCGGGCACACCGGCCCCGAACAGGTCGAGCCGCGCCGCCCGTTCAAGGAGCTCGGCTTCGACTCGCTGATGGCGGTGGAACTGAGCAACCGGCTCACCGCGGTCACCGGCGTCCGGCTCGCCCCGCACGCCGTGTTCAACCACCCCACCCCGGAACTGCTCGCCGCGCACCTGCACGCCCGCCTGCTCGGCACCGCCGCCACCGAGGTCACCGACGCGACCACCGTCGCCCTCGACGAGCCGGTCGCCATCGTCGCGATGGCCTGCCGGTTCCCCGGCGGCATCGGCTCGCCCGAGGAACTGTGGCGGCTGCTCGACGCCGGCGGGGACGTCATCGGCGACCTGCCCGACGACCGGGGCTGGCCGCTGGCCGACCTCTACGACCCGGTGCCCGGCACGCCCGGCCGCACGTACGTGCGGGCCGGCGGGTTCCTCACCGGCATCGCCGACTTCGACGCCGCGTTCTTCGGCATCAGCCCCCGCGAGGCCCTCGCGATGGACCCGCAGCACCGGCTGCTGCTGGAGACCTCCTGGGAGGCGCTGGAACGCGCCGGCATCGACCCGGCCACCCTGCGCGGCAGCCGCACCGGCGTCTTCGCCGGCACGCACGGCCAGGACTACGCCGACCAGGTCGCCCCGGGCGTCACCTCCGACGACGGCGAGGTCACCGCCGACGAGGGGCACCTGCTCACCGGCACCGCCGGCAGCGTCCTGTCCGGGCGGGTCGCGTACGCGCTGGGGCTGGAGGGGCCGGCAGTCACCGTGGACACCGCCTGCTCGGCGTCCCTCGTGGCGCTGCACCTGGCCGTCCAGGCGCTGCGTCAGGGCGACTGCGACCTGGCCCTGGCCGGCGGCGTGTCCGTGATGTCCACCCCCGCCGGGTTGACCGGGTTCAGCCGCCAGCGCGGCCTCGCCGCCGACGGGCGGTGCAAGGCGTTCGCCGAGGACGCCGACGGCTTCGGCATGTCCGAGGGCGTCGGGATGCTGGTGGTGGAACGCCTCTCCGAGGCCCGCCGTCGGGGCCACCCGGTCCTCGCCGTGGTCCGGGGCTCGGCCGTCAACCAGGACGGGGCGTCCAACGGACTGACCGCCCCGAACGGGCCGTCCCAGGAGCGGGTCATCCGGGCCGCGCTGGGCGCCGCCGGGCTGACCCCCGCCGACGTGGACGTGGTGGAGGCGCACGGCACCGGCACGTCGCTGGGCGACCCCATCGAGGCGGAGGCGATCCTCGCCACCTACGGGCAGCGCCCGGCCGACACCCCGCCGGTGCTGCTCGGCTCGGTCAAGTCCAACCTCGGGCACACCCAGGCCGCGGCCGGCGTCGCCGGGGTGCTGAAGATGGTCCTCGCCATGCGGCACGGCCGGTTGCCCCGCACCCTGCACGCCGAGCGGCGCAGCTCGCGCGTCGACTGGGACTCCGGCTCCCTGGAGCTGCTCACCGAGGCCCGCCCGTGGCCCCGGGGGGACCGGCCGGCGCGCGCCGGTGTCTCCTCGTTCGGTATCAGCGGCACCAACGCCCACGTGATCGTCGAGGCGGTCGCCGAGCCGGCACCGGCCCCGGAGCCCGCGGTCGGGTCGTCGCCGCTGTCGGCGGCCGCCGCCGGGTCCGCCCCGCTCGCGGAGGCCGGGTCCAGCCCACCGCCGGCCGTCGCCGGCGGTGCCCGGGCGCTGCCGTGGCTGCTGTCCGCGCGCACCCCCGAGGCGCTGGCCGGGCAGGCCCGTCGGCTGCGGGCCCACCTCGCCGAGCGGCCCGACCAGGCCCCGCTCGACGTGGCCTGGTCGCTGGCCACCAGCCGGAGCACCTTCGACTGCCGGGCGGTGCTGGTCGGCGCCGAGCCGGACCGGATCGCCGCCGCCCTCGACGCGCTCGCCGAGGGCCGCCCCGACCCGGCGGTGGTACGCGGCGACGCCGGGCCCGCCGGCCGGTGCGTCTTCGTCTTCCCCGGCCAGGGCTCCCAGTGGCTCGGCATGGGGCTGGAGCTGCTCGACCAGGCCCCGGTGTTCGCCGAGCGGATGGCGGCCTGCGACGCGGCGCTGCGGCCGTACCTCGACTGGTCGCTGCTGGACGTGCTGCGCCGGGCGCCCGGCGCGCCCGGCCTCGACGAGGTCGACGTCGTGCAGCCCGCCCTGTTCGCGATGATGGTCTCGCTGGCCGAGCTGTGGCGCTCGTACGGCGTGCAGCCGGCCGCCGTGGTCGGCCACTCGCAGGGCGAGATCGCCGCCGCCTGCGTCGCCGGGGTGCTCTCGCTGCCCGACGCCGCCCGGGTGGTGGCGCTGCGCAGCCGCGCGCTGCGGGCCCTGGCCGGGCACGGGGCGATGGCCTCCGTCGCGCTCCCCGCCGACACCGTCCGGGAGCGGATCGCCCGGTTCGGCGACCGGATCGCGGTGGCCGCCGTGAACGGCCCGACCGCCGTGGTGCTCTCCGGCGAGCCCGAGGCGGTGGAGGAACTCCTCGCGGAGCTGGCCGGCGAGCAGGTCCGGGTCCGCCGGATCGCGGTCGACTACGCCTCCCACTCGGCCCAGGTGGAACGCATCCGCGACGAGCTGGCGGAGGTGTTGGCGGGCCTCACCCCCGGCCCGGCGGCCGTGCCGCTGTTCTCCACCACCGACCTGCGCTGGCTCGACGGCGAGGAGATGGGCCCCGACTACTGGTACCGCAACCTGCGGCAGCCGGTCGAGTTGGAGCGGGCGGTCCGGTCGCTGGCCGCCCAGGGCCACGACACGTACGTCGAGTGCAGCCCGCACCCCGTGCTCACCGTGGGCATCGAGGAGACCCTCGCCGAGCACGACGGCGAGACCGTGGTGGTCGGTTCCGTGCACCGCGACCAGGGCGACCGGCAGCGGTTCCTGCTCTCGGTGGCCCAGCTGCACGTGCGCGGGGTACCCGTGGACTGGCGACCCGCGCTGGCCGGCGGCCGGCGGGTCGACCTGCCCACGTACGCGTTCGTCCACCGCCGCTACTGGCCCCGGCCGGTCGCCGGCCCTGGCGACGTCGGCGCCGCCGGCCTGGACGCCGCCGGGCACCCGCTGCTCGGCGCGTCGGTCCCGCTGGCCGAGGCGAGGGGACACCTGTTCACCGGACGGCTGTCGACCGACGCCCAGCCGTGGCTGGCCGACCACCGGGTCACCGCGAGCGTGCTGGTGCCCGGCACCGGGCTGGTGGAGCTCTGCCTGCGCGCCGGCGACGAGATCGGCCACCCCGTCCTCGACGAGCTGGTCATCGAGGCCCCGCTGACGCTGCCCGCCACCGGCGCCACCCAGGTGCAGGTGGCGGTCGGCCCGGCCGGCGACGACGGGCGCCGCCCGGTGACCCTGCACTCCCGGCCCGCCGACGGCCCGGCCGGGAGCCCGTGGACCCGGCACGCCAGCGCGACCCTCTCCGCCGACCAGCCCGCCCCGCCGCCGCAGCTCACCGACTGGCCGCCGCGCGACGCCCGCCCCGTCGACCTGACCGGCTTCTACGCCGGCCTCGCCGCCGACGGTTACGCGTACGGGCCGGCGTTCCAGGGGCTGCGGGCCGTGTGGACCAGCGGCGACGAGGTCTACGCCGAGGTGGAGTTGCCGGCGGCCCAGCGGGTCGACGCCGACCGGTACGGGCTGCACCCGGCCCTGCTCGACGCCGCCCTGCACGCCGCGCACTTCGGTGGTCTCGCCGAGGCGGGGGCCGGCCGGCTGCTGCTGCCGTTCGCCTGGAACGGCGTCACCCTGCACGCCACCGGCGCGACCGCGCTGCGGATCCGGCTCACCCAGGTCGCGCCGTACGCCATCGCGCTGACCGCCGCCGACCCGACCGGCGCCCCGGTCGCCGACGTGACCGCCCTGACGATGCGGCCGATCTCCGCCACGGAGCTGGCCGTCACCGACGACCGGGCCACCCGGGACGCCCTGTTCCGCGTCGACTGGACGCCGCTGCCGCCGGTCGACGGGGTCGCGCCGGTCACCGCCGCGGCGGTCGCCCCCGGCCTCGACGGGTTCCCCCTGCATCCGGGGCTGGACGGGCTCGCCGACGCCGTCGACGCGGGACTGGACCTGCCCGGGGCCGTGCTCGTGCCGCTCGACGCGGCACCCGGGCAGCCCACCCCCCGCGCGGCCCGCCGCGCCGCCGTCCGGGCCCTCGAGGCGATCCGGCGCTGGCTCGCCGAGCCCCGCTGGGCGGCGTCGCGGCTGCTGCTGGTGACGCGCGGCGCGGTGGCCGTGCACGCCGCCGGCGAGGTGACCGACCCGGCCGCCGCGGCGGTGTGGGGACTGGTCCGCTCCGCCCAGTCGGAGAACCCGGACCAGGTGGTCGTCGTCGACGTCGACGGCGACGGGATCGGTCCCGACCAGGTCGCCGCGCTGCTGGCGGCGGCCGAGCCGCAGGCGGCGATCCGGGGCGGCGTGGCGTACGTGCCACGACTGGCGCGCGCCGGGTCGGCGGGCGAGCTGACCGCGCCGCCCGCCGCCGCGTGGCGGCTGGACGCGCCGGTGCGCGGCAGCCTGGAGAACCTCACCCTGAGCCCGACCGACGCCGCCGACGCCGTCCTCGGCCCCCGCGAGGTGCGGGTCCGCGTCCGCGCCGCCGGCCTGAACTTCCGCGACGTGCTCAACGCGCTCGGTCTCTACCCCGGCGACGCCGGGCCGCTCGGCGGCGAGGGCGCCGGCGAGGTCGTCGAGGTGGGCGCCGAGGTGGCGGACCTGCGGCCCGGCGACCGGGTGTTCGGGGTGTTCGTGGGCTGCTTCGGGCCCGTCGCGGTCACCGACCGCCGGCTGCTGGCCCCGATGCCGGCCGGCTGGTCGTACGTGGCGGCCGCGTCCGTGCCGGTGGTCTTCCTGACCGCGTACCACGGCCTGGTCAACCTGGCCGGGCTCACCAAGGGCGAGTCGGTGCTGGTGCACGCGGCGGCCGGCGGCGTCGGCATGGCCGCCGTGCAACTCGCCCGGCACCTCGGCGCCGAGGTGTTCGCCACCGCCAGCCCCGCCAAGTGGGACGCCCTGCGGGCGATGGGCATCGACGAGGATCACCTGGCCTCGTCCCGCACCCTCGACTTCGAGACCCGGTTCGCCGACGTCACCGACGGCCGGGGCGTCGACGTGGTGCTGGACTCGTTGGCCCGCGAGTTCGTCGACGCCTCGCTGCGGCTGCTGCCACGCGGCGGGCGGTTCGTCGAGATGGGCAAGACGGACATCCGGGACGCCGGCCGGGTCGCCGCCGACCATCCGGGGGTCGCCTACACCGCCTTCGACCTGACCCTTGAGGACCCCGACGAGGTGCAGCGCATGCTCGTCGTGCTGCTGGGGCTCTTCGAACGCGGCGCGCTCACCCCGCTGCCCACCCAGGCGTGGGACGTGCGCCAGGCGCCGGCGGCGTTCCGGTACGTCAGTCAGGCCCGGCACGTCGGCAAGGTGGTGCTCACCATGCCCCGGGCGTGGGACCCGGACGGCACCGTGCTGCTGACCGGCGGCACCGGGACCCTGGGCCGCCTGGTCGCCCGGCGACTGGTCGAGACGCACGGCATGCGGCGGCTGCTGCTGGTCAGCCGCCGGGGCGAGCGGGCGCCCGGCGCGGCCGAGGCGGTCGCCGAACTGCGGTCCCTGGGCGCCGAGGCCACGGTGGTGGCGGCCGACGTGTCCGACCGGGAAAGCCTGGCCGGAGTGCTGGCCGCGGTGCCGCCGCGGCACCCGCTGACCGCGGTCGTACACCTCGCCGGGGTGCTCGACGACGGCGTGGTCACCGCCCTGACGCCGCGGCGCCTCGACACGGTCTTCGCGCCGAAGCTCGACGCCGCGTGGCACCTGCACGAGCTGACCCGGCACCTCGACCTGGCCGGATTCGTGCTGTTCTCCTCCGGCGCCGGCGTCTTCGGCGTGCCCGGCCAGGCGAACTACGCGGCGGCCAACGCGTTCCTCGACGCGCTCGCCCTGGCGCGCCGCGCCGAGGGACTGCCGGGCCGGTCGCTGGCCTGGGGCCTGTGGGAGCAGGCCAGCGAGATGACCGCCAAGCTGGACCGGACCGACCCCCGGATCACCGCCCGGGACGGGCAGCTCGCGATCCCGTCCGACCTGGGCATGGCCCTGTTCGACGCGGGCCTGCGGACGGCCGAGCCGGTGCTGGTGCCGACCAGGATCGACGTCGCCGCGCTCGGCGAGGTCGAGCGGCCCCCGGCCCTGCTGCGCGGCCTGACCCGGCGGGAACGGCCCAGCGCCCGGTCGGCCGCCCCGGCCGCCGGCGGCCGCACCCTCTCCGACGAGCTGGCGGCCCTGGCCGGTCCCGACCGGCACACCCTGCTGGTCGACCTGGTCCGCGAGCAGGCGGCGAGCGTGCTCGGGCACGGCAGCCGCGCGGCGGTCGCCCCCGGCCGGGCGTTCAGCCAGATCGGCTTCGACTCGTTGACCGCCGTCGAGCTGCGCAACCGGCTCACCACGGCGACCGGCCTGCGCCTGCCGGCCACGCTGATCTTCGACTACCCGGACCCGAACGCGCTGGCCGCGTTCCTGCTCGCCCAGCTCGCGCCGGCCACCGGCCCCGAGGTGCCGCCGGTCCTCGCGGACCTGGAGAACCTGGAACGCTCGCTGACCGAGGCCAGCGTCGAGCCGGAGCTGCACGCCCAGATCGGCTCCCGGCTGGAGGTGCTGATCGCCAAGTGGCGGACGATGCGCGCCGGCTCGGGCGGGGACCCCGACCTCGACATCGACCTCGACCGGGCCAGCGACGACGAGATCTTCGACCTCATCGACGCCGAACTCGGCCTCTGATGGCCGTCCGGCCGCCCCGGACGGCGGGAGCCGTCCTTCCGACACCGTGTCCGACCGACTCCGCGAGGAACCGATACCGATGCTGATGACCGACGTGCTGATCGTGGGCTACGGCCCGGTGGGCGAGATGCTCACGATCCTGCTGGCGCAGCGGGGTCTCACCGTCACGGCGGTCGAGCGGTGGGCCACGCCGTACAACTTCCCGCGCGCCGTGTCGTACGACGGCGAGGCGAGCCGGATCCTGGCCGCCGCCGGGGTCGCCGACCGGCTGGGTCCGGTGGTGGAGTCGTCGGGGGAGTACACGTTCAAGAACGGCTTCGGCCGGACCCTGCTGCACGTGAAGGTGACGGGCGACGGCCCGATGGGCTGGCCCGACTCCGTCTCCTTCTACCAGCCGGGCCTCGAGGCGCTGCTCGCCGAGCGGGCGACGGAGCTGCCGGGCGTCACCGTGCTGCGCCCGTACCAGGTGACCGGCCTGGCCGAGCACGACGACCGGGTCGAGGTCACCATCGCCGGGCCGGACGGCGAGGAGGTCCGCGCGGCCCGGTGGGTGGTCGGCTGCGACGGGGCCAACAGCTTCGTCCGCGAGCACCTGGGCAGCGGCGTCACCGACCTCGGCTTCACGTACGACTGGCTGGTCTGCGACGTGGTGCCGCACGAGGCCCGCGAGTTCAAGCCGAACAACCTCCAGGTCTGCGACCCGGCGCGGCCCCGCACCGCGGTGTCGGCCGGGCCGGGGCACCGGCGGTGGGAGTTCATGCGGGTGCCGGGGGAGAGCCGCGAGGAGTTCGAGAGCGTCGAGAGCGTCTGGCGGCTGCTCGGCCTCTTCGACATCACACCCGACAACGCGACCCTGGAGCGGTACGGCGTCTACACCACCCAGGCGTGCTCGGCCGACCGCTGGCGCTGCGGCCGGATCCTCATCGCCGGTGACGCGGCGCACGTGATGCCGCCGTTCATGGGGCAGGGGATGAGTTCGGGCTTCCGGGACGCGCTCAACCTCGCCTGGAAGCTCGACCTGGTGCACCGCGGCCTCGCCGGCGAGGCCCTGCTGGACACCTACCAGGAGGAGCGCTGCGCCCACGTGCAGCACGCCATCCGGATGTCCATGGACTCGGGCACGGTGATCTGCGAGACCGACCGCACCGCCGCGGCCGGCCGGGACGCCGTCATGCTCGCCGAACTGCGCCGCCGGACCACCCGGCCCCGGACCCGGTCGCTGCTGGAGCCGCTGGTCGGCGGGATCCTGCACGGCCGGGCCGACGAGGCCGCCGCGTCCGGCGCCGGCGCGCCGATGCCGCAGGGGCAGGTGCAGGTCGACGGCCGGTCCGGGCTCTTCGACGAGGTCGTCGGCACCGGCTTCGCCCTGGTCTGCGCCGAGGATCCCGACGGGCTGCTCGACGCCGACGCCCGCGCCTTCCTGGACTCCCTCGACGCCCGGGTCGTCCGGATGCTCCCCGCCGGCGCCCCCGCCGCCGGACCGGGCGCGCTGACCGCGTTCGACCTCGACGACGTCTACCTGTCCCACCTCAAGCGGTACGACGCCGTGGCGGTGCTCGTCCGGCCCGACTTCTACGTCTTCGGCACCGCCGCTGACCCGGCCGGTGTGCGCGCGCTCGTCGAGGACCTGCGCCAGCAGGTCCGGCGGGGCTGATCAGCATTCCACCCACCGGAAGGAAATCCATATGTTCGAGAACCTGAAGATCGCCGGCCGGGCGATCCGCACAGTCTTCACCGCCGACCCCGTCACCCGGGTCCGGCGCTTCTACGAGATCCAGTCGCCCGACGTGGAGTTCGCGGCCCGCCGCACCCACTACATGAACGTCGGCTACTGGGCCGACGGGGCGACCGACCTCGATACCGCGGCCGAGGCGCTGGCCGACAAGCTGGCCGACGCCGCCGGGCTCAAGCCCGACGACACCGTCCTCGACGTCGGCTTCGGCTACGCCGACCAGGACTTCAAGTGGCTGCGCGAGCGCCGGGTCGGCAAGGTGTACGGCCTCAACATCACCCCGCACCACGTCGAGGCGGCGCAGCGCCGGGCGCGCGCGGAGGGCTTGGCGGACCGGACCGACTTCCGCCTGGGCAGCGCGACCGAACTGCCCTTCGAGGACAACACCTTCGACCGGGTGGTGGCCCTGGAGTCCGCCTTCCACTTCTACCCGCGCAGCGCGTTCTTCGCCGAGGCGCTGCGGGTGCTGCGCCCGGGCGGCGTGCTGGCCACGGCCGACATCATCCCGGTCAGCGCCGACGTGGTCCGGGCGGCCATCCAGTCGGGCCCGCTGAGTTTCGTCAAGTTCAGCATCCCGAAGGAGAACTGGCACGACCGGGACACGTACCGGCAGGAGCTCGTCGAGGCCGGCTTCGCCAACCCGGAGGTCCAGTCGATCAAGGACCAGACCTGGGAGGGCTGGCGGCGGTACATGGCCGACCGGACCAACGACCCCGAGTTCCGCGCCGTGGTCAAGCCCGCCGTGCGCAAGAGCATGGCCGCGCACTGGAAGAACCAGGACCTGATGAAGCGCGAGCTGGCGCAGCTCGACTACGTGATCGCGGTCGGCCACAAGCGGTGACACCGCCCACGGACGAGGGGCCCGCCGACCGGTCGTGACACCGGTGGACGGGCCCCTCGTCGCGTCAGGATCAGATGGCCGGCGCCGCGGTCAGGGCGGTCGAGATCGCCCGCAGGACCGCCGCCTGGTGCTCGGCCAGGAAGAAGTGCCCGCCCGGATAGACCTTGAGGTCGAACGGCCCCGTGGTGTGGGTCGACCAGGCGCGGGCCTCCTCGACCGTCGTCTTCGGGTCGTCGTCGCCGGTGAAGACCGTGATCGGGCAGCTCAGCGGCGGACCGGGCCGGTAGGTGTACGTCTCCGCGGCCCGGTAGTCGCTGCGGATCGCCGGCAGCGCGGCCCGCAGCATCTCCTGGTCGCCGAGGACGGCCGGGTTGGTGCCGCTCAGCTTCCGTACGTCGGCCAGCAGGCCCTCGTCGTCCAGCAGATGCACGGTCTCGTGCCGCGCCTGCGACGGCGCACGACGCCCGGACGCGAACAGGTGCGCGGCCGCGCCGCCGTCCTGCTCGATCAGCCGGGCCAGCTCGAAGCCGACGCTGGCCCCCATGCTGTGCCCGAAGATGGCCACCGGCTCGTCCAGCCACGGCCGCAGCACGGTGAAGACCTCCCGCGCGAGCTGGTGGATGTCGCCGACGCACGGCTCGTGGCGGCGGTCCTGCCGGCCCGGGTACTGGATCGCCAGCACCTCGACGGCGGGGGAGAGGCTGCGGGAGACGGGGAAGTAGAAGCTGGCCGAGCCGCCGGCGTGGGGCAGACACACCAGCCGTCTGGCGCCACCCGGCGCCGGGTGGAAACGTCGCACCCACAGGCCGTTGTCGATATCTGGCGTGGTCATCCTCGGCGGTCCTTCCCGGCGGCTGGAGTTCCCGACCGGGCCGAACGCAGACCCGGTCGAGGCGACGCTAGTGCGACGGGGTCGGGACCGGACACCCCTAGCTGGCCAGCCGCCTGGTTAGGGGTTGTCCGCGCTCGCGCGCACCAATAACTTCTCCCCGCAGATGGGGATCCTCGTGGCTCTCGGCCGAGCGAGCCGAACGACAGATACAGGTGTCGCCTGAGACTTCTGCGCATTCGTACCGTCGCTTACGCCGAGTCTCCGCCGTGCATCGCGATGGGCTGGGTTGATGGACACCGAAGACAAGCTCCGGGATTACCTGAAGAGAGTCACCGCCGACCTGCGGCGGACCCGGCAACGGCTCCGCGACGTCGAGGCCGAGGCGCAGCAGCCGATCGCGATCGTCGGCACCGGCTGCCGTTTCCCGGGCGGGGTGCGGACGGCCGAGGAGCTGTGGGACCTCGTCGCGGCCGGCGGGGACGCCATCACCTCCTTCCCGACCGACCGTGGCTGGGACCTGGACACGCTCTACGACCCCGGGCGGTCCCGGCCGGGCACGTCCTCGGTGCGGGAGGGCGGCTTCCTGCCCGACGCCGCCGACTTCGACGCCCGGCTGTTCGGGGTTTCGCCGCGTGAGGCGCTCGCCATGGACCCGCAGCAGCGGCTGCTGCTGGAGACGTCCTGGGAGGCGGTCGAGTCCGCCGGCATCGACCCGACCAGCCTGAAGGGCGCCCGCGTCGGGGTCTTCGCCGGCATGACCCACAGCGGGTACGCCCACCCACCGGAGTCCCCACCGGCGGGGGCGGAGGACTACCTGGGCCTCGGCAACGCGGGCAGCATCGCGTCGGGTCGGGTGGCGTACTCGTTCGGTTTCGAGGGGCCGGCGGTGACGGTGGACACGGCGTGTTCGTCGTCGTTGGTGGCGTTGCACCTGGCGGTGCAGGCGCTGCGGTCGGGGGAGTGCGACCTGGCCCTGGCCGGCGGCGTCACCGTGATGCCGACCCCGGCGGTCTTCGTCGACTTCACCCGGCAGGGCAACCTCTCGCCGGTGGCCCGGTGCCGGGCGTTCGCCGAGGCCGCGGACGGCACGGCGCTCGCCGAGGGCGTGGGCGTGCTACTGGTGCAGCGGTTGTCGGACGCGCGGCGCGAGGGTCGGCGGGTTCTGGCGGTGGTGCGGGGTACGGCGGTGAACCAGGACGGGGCGTCGAACGGGTTGACGGCGCCGAATGGTCCGTCGCAGCAGCGGGTGATCCGGCAGGCGCTCGCGTCGGCGGGGTTGTCGGCCGGTGACGTGGACGTGGTGGAGGCGCACGGTACGGGTACCACGTTGGGTGACCCGATTGAGGCGCAGGCGCTGTTGGCGACGTACGGGCAGGGGCGGGATGAGCCGCTGTTGTTGGGGTCGGTGAAGTCGAACATCGGTCACACGCAGGCGGCCGCCGGGGTGGCCGGCGTGATCAAGATGATCCTGTCGATGCGGGCGGGTGTGGTGCCGGCGACGTTGCACGTCGATGCGCCGTCGTCGCATGTGGATTGGTCGTCGGGTGCGGTGGAGTTGGTGACGCAGGCGCGGGAGTGGCCGGTGGTGGGGCGTCCGCGTCGGGCGGGGGTGTCGTCGTTCGGCATCTCCGGCACCAACGCCCACGTGGTCCTGGAGCAGCCGGAGCCGGAGCCGGAGTCCGAGGCCGGCGCGGTGCATGTGGTGGGGGTGCCGGTGGGGCTGCCGGTGCCGTGGGTGGTGTCGGCGCGCTCGGAGCGGGGTCTGGCGGGTCAGGCGGCCCGGCTAACGTCGTTCGTGCGGGACCGGTCTGACGTGTCGGTGGCGGATGTGTCCTGGTCGTTGGCGACGACGCGGGCCGCTCTGGAGCACCGGGCGGTGGTGTGGGGCTCGACGGTCGAGGAGTTGTCGGCGGGGTTGGCCGGGGTCGCCGAGGGCCGGTCGGCGGTGTCGGGTGTGGTGTCGGCGGGTCGTCGGGCGGTGCTGTTCACCGGCCAGGGTTCGCAGCGCGCCGGGATGGGTCGTGGGTTGTACGACGCGTTCCCGGTGTTCGCGGCGTCCTTCGACGCGGTGTGCGGCGAATTGGATCCGCTGTTGCCGCGTCCGTTGCGGGAGGTGGTGTTCGCCGAGTCGGGCAGCACTGATGCCGGCCTGTTGGGTCAGACGGTGTTCGCGCAGGCGGGTTTGTTCGCGGTCGAGGTGGCGTTGTGGGAGTTGCTGTCGTCGTGGGGTGTGCGGGCGGACTTCGTCGCCGGTCACTCGATCGGTGAGGTGACGGCGGCGTACGTGGCGGGGATGCTGTCGCTGTCGGACGCGTGTGTCCTGGTGGCCGCGCGGGGCCGTTTGATGCAGGCGCTGCCCGCCGGGGGCGTGATGGCGGCGGTGGGTGCGTCCGAGGATGCGGTGCGGGAGGTCATCGAGGCGTCGGCCGTGGCGGTGGATGTCGCGGCGGTGAATGGTCCGGCGTCGGTGGTGGTGTCGGGTGTCGCCGGCGAGGTCGCGTCGGTGGTGGCGGCGGGTCGTGAGCGGGGCTGGCGGGTCAAGGAACTCGTGGTCAGTCACGCGTTCCACTCGCGGTTGATGGATCCGATGCTGGACGAGTTCGCGTCGGTGGTGGCGGGGCTGGACTGGCAGCCGCCGAGGATTCCGGTGGTGTCGAACGTGACGGGCGCGGTCGCGGACGCCGGGGACATCACCGACCCCGGCTACTGGGTGCGGCACGTGCGGCAGCCGGTGCGGTTCGCCGACGCGGTACGGACCCTCCACCTCCAGGACGTGACGCACTTCCTGGAGGTCGGCCCCGACGCCGTACTGACCGCGATGGCGCAGGACTGCGTCGAGGCGGCTGGCGACGTCCGGTTCACCGCCACGCTGCGCGCCGGTCACCCCGAGGTCGACACGCTGCTCACCGCCCTGGCCGAGCGCTACGTCACCGGCGGCCACGTCGACTGGGCCGGCTACCTCACCGGCACCGGGGCGCGGCCCCGCGCGGTCGACCTGCCCACGTACGCCTTCGACCACCAGCGCTACTGGCTCAACGCCGCCGCGACCGCTGGCGTCGCGACCCCCGGCCTCGGTGTCCACGCCGTCGACCACGCCATGCTCGGGGCCGCCGTGCGGGTGGCCGACGACGACGTCCGGATCTTCGGCACCGAGCTTTCCGCGCAGACCCAGCCGTGGCTCGCCGAACACGTCGTCTGGGACTCGGTGGTGGTGCCGGGCGCCGCTCTGGTCGAGATGGTCCTGCACGCGGGCGCCCAGGTCGGCTGCGACGCGCTGGACGAGCTGACGCTGGAGGCGCCGCTGGCGCTGCCCGAGCAGGGCGCCCGGGCGGTGCAGGTCAAGTTGGGGGCGGCGGACGAGGAGGGCCGCCGACCGGTCACCATCCACTCCCGGGCCGCAGCCGACCCGGACGGGGAATGGGACCGCCACGCGACGGGGATCCTCTCACCCGCCGCACCGCACCCCGACGGGCCCGACCCGGCGCCCTGGCCGCCCACGCCCGCCGCCGGCGTCGCGGTCGACACCGTCTACGCCGAGCTGTCCCGCCTCGGCGTCGAGTACGGCCCGGTCTTCCGCGGCCTGCGCGCGGTCTGGCGTACCGGTGACGAGGTGTGCGCCGAGGTGGCGGTGCCCGACGGCACCGAGGTCGCCGGCTTCGGCATCCACCCTGCCCTGCTGGACGCGGCGTTGCACGTCGTCGGCCTCCTCGACGAGGACGCGGAGGCATCGGGCGTACGCCTGCCCTTCGCCTGGACCGGCGTCACCCTCTCGGCGGTCGGCGCGACCGCGCTGCGGGTGCGGGCCCGGCGCAGCGGCGGCGGGGTCACCCTGACCCTGACCGACCCGGCCGGCGCCCCCGTCGCCCGGATCGGCTCGCTGGTCTCCCGCCCGGTCACCGCCGACCAGGTACGCGGCGCCGGTGCGGACGTCGACTCGCTGTTCGACGTCGCCTGGCAGAGCGTGCCGCTGGGCGCCCCGGCGACCGCCCGCGCGGTGCTCCTCGGCGACGCCCCGACCGGCCCGGCCGGCCTCGACAGGCTCGGGCTCACCGAGCTGGCCGAGGCGGTCGACTCCGGCCGGCTCGACCCGGAGCTGGTGCTGCTCGCGGCGTACGCCGACGACGAGGGCGACCCGGTCCCCACCGCCACCCGGGCCCGGCTCGCCACCGTGCTGACCGCCGTGCAGGGCTGGCTCGCCGACGACCGGCTGGCGGACCGGCGGCTGGTCGTGCTGACCCGCGGGGCCGTCCCCGCCGGGGACGCCGGCCGGGTGACCGACCTGCCCGGCGCGGCGGTCTGGGGCCTGCTGCGCTCGGCCCAGGCGGAGCACCCCGACCGCTTCGTGCTCGTGGACCTCGACGAGGCGCAGCGACCGGAGCCCGCCGGGACCGCGGGTCCGGTCGAGCTGGTGGCCCGCGCGGTCGCCACCGGCGAACCCCAGCTGGCGATCCGGGGCGACCGGGTGCTGGCGCCCCGGCTCGTGCCCGCCGCCCTCGACGCGGCGCTGGGCGCCGAACCCGACCCCCACGGCACGGTCCTGGTCACCGGCGCCACCGGCGCGCTCGGTGGCCTGCTGGCCCGACACCTGGTCGCCGCGCACAAGGTGCGCCACCTGCTGCTGGTCAGCCGGCGAGGGCCGGACGCCCCCGGCGCGGCGGAGCTGCTGAGCGCGCTGTCCGCGCTGGGCGCGCAGGTCCGGCTGGTGGCCGGCGACGTGGCGGACCCGGACAGCCTCGCCGCCCTGCTGGCCGGTGTCCCCGCCGAGCACCCGCTCACCGGGGTCGTGCACGCCGCCGGCGTCCTCGACGACGCGGTGGTGTCGGCGCTGACGCCGGAGCGGTTGTCCACCGTGCTGGCCGCCAAGGCCGACGCCGCCTGGCGCCTGCACGAGCTGACCCGGGGGCGGAACCTGTCGATGTTCGTCCTCTTCTCGTCGGTCGCCGGCGTCCTCGGCGGCCCCGGACAGGGCAACTACGCCGCCGCGAACGCGTTCCTGGACGGTCTGGCCCACCAGCGGCGCGCCTCGGGTCTCGCCGCCACCGCGCTGGCCTGGGGCCTCTGGGCCGAGGCCAGCGGGATGACCGGCGGGCTCGACGACGCCCAGCGCCAGCGGATGAGCCGCAACGGCCTCCGCCCGCTCGACACCGGCCAGGCGCTGCGCCTGTTCGACGCCAGCCTGCGCGGCGGCCGCCCGCACCTCGTGCCGGCGCTGCTCGACCTCGCCGCGCTGCGCCGCCGGTCCGACGCCGGCCAGCTCGCGGCGCCGCTGCGCGGCCTGGTCCGGGCCCGGCGGCGCGTCGCCGACGGCGGCGCCGAGGGCGGGCCGTCCTTCGCCCGACGGCTGGCCGGCACGCCGGAGGCCGATCGCAGCCGGCTGGTGGAGGACCTCGTCAAGGCGCAGGTCGTCGACGTGCTCGGCTACCCGCCGGCCACCGTCATCCCCTCCGGGCAGACGTTCACCGGCCTCGGCTTCGACTCGCTGACCGCGGTGGAACTGCGCAACCGGCTGACCTCCGTCACCGGGATCCGGCTGCCGGCGAGCCTGATCTTCGACTGCCCCACGCCCGCGGCGCTGGCCGACTTCCTGCTGGCCGACATCGCGCCGCCCGCGCCCGCGTCGGACCTGCTGGCCGAGCTGGACCGGCTGGAGGCCGCGTTCGCCGCGACCGGGCCGGACGAGCTGGAACGGCTCGCCGGCGACGACGAGACCCGGAGCGCCGTGGCGGTCCGCCTCCGGGCGCTGGTCACCAGGTGGAGCGACGCCACCGACCGGCCGGCCGACGTCAGCCAGGCCATCGACGACGCCTCGGACGACGAGCTGTTCGACTTCATCGACCAGAAGTTCGGCCGATCCTGACCACGAGTCCGCCGCTTGCCCCTTAGCGACAGGTGATCAACCGATGGCGAACGAAGCCAAGCTCCGCGAGTACCTCAAGCGCGTCACCGCTGACCTGCACGAGACCAGCGAACGCCTGAGGGCCATCGACGAGCAGAACCACGAGCCCATCGCGATCGTGGGGATGAGCTGTCGCTACCCGGGCGGGGTGGACACCCCCGAGGCGCTGTGGCGGCTGGTCGAGTCCGGCACCGACGCCGTCACGACGTTCCCGGCCGACCGGGGCTGGGACGTGGAGAACCTCTACGACCCCGACCCGGACGCGCACGGCAAGTCGTACACCCGGGAGGGCGGCTTCCTGCACGACGCCGGCGAGTTCGACGGCGCGTTCTTCGGCATCTCCCCCCGTGAGGCGCTGGCGATGGACCCGCAGCAGCGGCTGCTGCTGGAGGTCGCCTGGGAGGCCGTCGAACGGGCCGGCATCGCCGCCGACTCGCTCAAGGGCAGCCGGACCGGCGTCTTCACCGGCGTCATGTACCACGACTACGTCTCCCGCCTGAACGGAGTGCCGGAGGAGGTCGAGGCGTTCGTCGGCACCGGCAACCACGGCAGCGTCGTCTCCGGCCGGATCGCGTACACCTTCGGGTTCGAGGGCCCGGCGGTGACCGTCGACACCGCCTGCTCGTCCTCGCTGGTGGCGCTGCACCTCGCCGTGCAGGCCCTGCGCTCCGGCGAGTGCACGCTCGCGCTCGCCGGCGGCGTCACCGTCATGTCCAGCCCTGACACGTTCATCGGCTTCAGCCGCCAGCGGGGCCTCTCCCCGGACGGGCGGTGCAAGTCCTTCGCCGCCGCCGCCGACGGCACCGGCTGGAGCGAGGGCGCGGGGCTGCTGCTGCTGGAACGGCTCTCCGACGCCCAGCGCCACGGCCACCGGGTGCTCGCCGTGGTGCGCGGCAGCGCCGTCAACCAGGACGGCGCGTCGAACGGCCTCACCGCCCCGCACGGCCCGTCGCAGCAGCGGGTGATCCGCCAGGCCCTCGCGAACGCCCGGCTCTCCCCGGCCGACGTGGACGCGGTGGAGGCCCACGGCACCGGCACCCGGCTCGGCGACCCCATCGAGGCGCAGGCGCTGCTCGCCACGTACGGCCGGGACCGGGCCGCCGACCAGCCCCTGTGGCTCGGCTCGATCAAGTCCAACCTCGGGCACACCCAGGCCGCCGCCGGGGTCGCCGGGGTGATCAAGATGGTCATGGCGATGCGGCACGGCGTCCTGCCGAGGACCCTGCACGTCGACGAGCCGTCCCCGCACGTCGACTGGTCGGCCGGCGCGGTGAGCCTGCTCCGCGAGCCGCGCCCGTGGCCGCGCGGGTCCCGGCCGATGCGGGCCGGGGTCTCCTCCTTCGGCGTCAGCGGAACCAACGCCCACGTCATCGTCGAGGCCGCCCCGCCCGCGCCGCAGCCGGACGCGGGGGCCGACACCGTGACCGGGCCCGAGCCGCTGCCCTGGGTGGTCTCCGCGCGCAGCGCCGCCGCGCTCACCGCCCAGGCCGACCGGTTGCGCTCCTGGCTCGCCGACCACCCCGACGCCGCGCCGGCCGCGGTGGGTCGGACCCTGGCCGCCGGCCGGTCCGCCCTGGAACACCGCGCCGTGGTGCTCGGGACCGACCGGGACGAGCTGGTCGCCGGGCTCACCGCGCTGGCCGACGGCGTCCCGGCGGCGTCCGTGCGGCGCGGGGTCGCCAGCCCCACCCGCGTCGCCGTGCTCTGCACCGGGCAGGGCGCCCAGCGGACCGGGATGGGCCGGCGGTTGTACGCCGCGTTCCCGGTCTTCGCCGCGGCCTTCGACGCCGCCTGCGCCGAACTGGACCGGCACCTCGACCGGCCCCTGCGCGGCGTGCTCGACGGTCCCGCCGAGGTGCTCGACCGCACCGGCTACGCCCAGGCGGCGCTGTTCGCCGTCGAGGTGGCCGCCTACCGGCTCGTCGAGTCCTGGGGCGTCGTGCCGGACTTCGTGGCCGGGCACTCGGTCGGCGAGGTGGCCGCCGCGCACGTCGCGGGCGTGCTGTCGCTGCCGGACGCCGCCCGCCTGGTCGCCGCCCGGGGCACCCTGATGCAGGCGCTGCCCGCCGGCGGCGCGATGGTGTCGATCCGCGCCACCGAGGCGGAGGTGCGCCAGCACCTGGACACCGCCGTCGAGGCGGCCGGCGCCGGACTGGCCGCCGTCAACGGCCCGGAGTCCGTCGTCGTCTCCGGCGCCGAGGACGCCGTGCTGGCGGTCGCCGGGCACTTCACCGCCCTGGGCCGGAACACCAGGCGGCTGCGGGTCAGCCACGCGTTCCACTCCGCCCGGATGGAACCGATGCTCGACGCGTTCGCCGACGTGCTCGGGCAGCTGACCTTCGCCGCCCCGCGGATCCCCGTGGTCTCCACCGTGACCGGCGCGGTGCTCGCGCCCGACGAGGTCGCCTCCCCGGCGTACTGGCTGCGCAACGTCCGCGACACCGTCCGCTTCGACGCGGCCGTCGCCACCCTGCGCGACCTCGGCGTCGGCGCGTACGTCGAGGTGGGCCCGGGCGGGGTGCTCTCCGCGCTGACCCAGGAGATCGTCGGCTCGGACCAGGTGGTCTGCGCCCCGGTGCTGCGCGCCGACTCCGACGAGGCGGCGACCGCGCTGGCCGCCGCCGCCACCGTCTGGTCCCGGGGCGTGCCCGTGAACTGGGCCGCCCTGTTCGACGGCCCGCCCGAGCCGGTCGACCTGCCCACGTACGCGTTCCAGCGCGAGCACTACTGGCTGCTGCCCCTGCCGCAGGCCGCCGACGTGACCGCCGCCGGGCTGACCCCGACCGGCCACCCGCTGCTCGGCGCGGTGTTCCGCTCGGCCGACGGCGACGAGGTGACCCTCACCGGCCGGCTGTCGGTGCAGAGCCAGCCCTGGCTGGCCGAGCACGCCGTACGCGACGTGGTGCTCTTCCCCGGCACCGGGTTCGTGGAGCTGGCGCTGCGGGCCGGCGCGGAGGTCGGCGCCGACCGGCTCGCCGAGCTGACCCTGGAGGCGCCGCTGGTGCTGCCGGAGACCGGCGGCCTCGACGTGCAGGTCGCCGCCGAACGGGCCGGCGGCGACGCGTGGCAGCTCACCGTCCACGCCCGCCGGTCCGGCACCGACGACCTGTGGGTACGGCACGCCACCGGCCTGCTCACCCCCGACCCGGGGGAGAGCGGCAGCACGCTGGCGGACTGGCCGCCGACCGGGGCCACCGCCCTCGACGTGTCGGAGCTGACCGGGCGGGCGGCGGAGGCCGGGTTCGCCTACGGCCCGGCCTTCCAGGGGCTGCGCGCCGCCTGGCGGCTCGGCGCCGACGTGTACGCCGAGGTGGCGCTGCCCGAGCCGGCGGCCGGCGAGGCCGGCGGGTACGGGCTGCACCCGGCGCTGCTCGACGCCGCCGTGCAGGCGGTCGGGCTGGGCATCGTCGACCCCGGCCAGGCCCGGCTGCCGTTCTCCTGGGCCGCCGTCACGCTCTCCGCCCACGGCGCCGACGCGCTGCGGGTGCGGCTCACCCCCACCGGCCCGGACACGGTGGCCATGCTGGTCGCGGACGCCGCCGGCGAGCCGGTCGCCCGGGTCGGGTCCCTGGTGCTGCGGCCCCTGCCGGCCGGGGAGCTGAGCCCCGGCGGGTCCGCGTGGCGTCGCTCGCTGTTCCGCCTCGACTGGCCCCGGCACGCCGGCGGCGTCGGCGCGGCGGACGACACGACCTGGGCCGTGCTCGGCGACCGCCCCGCGCCACTGCCGGCCGGCGTGACCGCCGCCCGGCACCCCGACCTCGACACGCTGGTCGACGCCGGGGTGCCCGACGTCGTGCTGTACCCGGTGGCCGGCACCGCCGCAGCCGGCGCCGGCTTGGTCCACGACCTGCTCGCCGAGGTCCTCGGCGTGCTCCAGGGCTGGCTCGCCGCCGAGCGGCACACCGGCGGATCCCGGCTGGTGGTGCTCACCCGCGGTGCCGTCGCCGTGGACGACGACGCCGAGGTGGCGGACCTGGCCGGCGCGGCCGTCTGGGGTCTGCTCCGCTCCGCGCAGGCCGAGCACCCCGGCCGGTTCCTGCTCGTCGACGTCGACGACCGGGACAGCTCCGCGTCCGCCCTCGCCGGCCTGCTGTCGGCCGACGAGCCGCAGGCGGCGGTGCGCGACGGCGTGGTCCGGGTGCCCCGGCTCGTCGCCGCCCCGGAATCCGACGCCCCGGCACCGGCGCTCGACCCGGACGGCACGGTCCTGGTCACCGGCGGCACCGGCGCTCTGGGCGCGCTGACCGCCCGCCACCTGGTCACCCGGCACGGGGTCCGCCACCTGCTGCTGACCAGCCGGCGCGGCGCCGACGCGGACGGCGTCGCCGACCTGCTCGCCGAGCTGGCCGACCTGGGCGCGAGCGCGACGGTCGAGGCGTGCGACGCCGCCGACCGGGACGCCCTGGCCGCGCTGCTGGGCCGGATCGACCCGGCCCACCCACTGACCGGCGTCGTGCACACCGCCGGCGTGCTCGCCGACCGCACCCTGGCCGCGCTCACCGCCGAATCCCTCTCCGACGTGCTCCGGCCCAAGGTGGACGCCGCCGCGCACCTGCACGAGCTGACCGCCGGGCTGGACCTGCGCCTCTTCGTCACCTACTCCTCGGCGGCCGGCGTGACGGGCAGCCCCGGCCAGGCCAACTACGCGGCGGCCAACGCCTACCTCGACGCGCTCGCGCACCGGCGGCGGGCCGCGGGCCGCCCGGCGCTCTCCCTGGCCTGGGGGCCGTGGGCCGAGTCCGGTGGCGGCATGACCGCCGGCCTCGACCGCGCCGACACCGACCGGCTGGCCCGCGCGGGCGTGCGGCCCCTCCCGCAGGCGGACGGCCTCGCCCTCTTCGACGCCGCCCTGCTCACCGGCCGGCCGGTGGCGGTGCCGATGACGCTGGACGGCCCGGCGCTGCGCGCCCAGGCCGAGGCGGGAACCCTGCCGCCGGTCCTGCGTGGGCTGGTCCGCGCGCCCCGCCGCCGCGCCGCGCGCACCGGTCCGGCCGGGACCACCGCGCTGGCCGAGCAGTTGGCCGGGCTCGACCGCGAGGAGCGCGCCGCGGCCCTGCTGCGGCTCGTCCTCGACCAGGTCGCGGCGGTGCTCGGGTACGCCGACGCCGCCGCCGTCGAGGCCGGCCGCCCCTTCACCGAGCTGGGGTTCGACTCGCTGACCGCCGTCGAGCTGCGGAACCGGCTGGGCGCGGTGACCGGCCTGCGGCTGCCGGCCACCCTGGTGTTCGACCACCCGACGCCGCTCGCCCTGGCCGACCACCTGGACGCCGAGACCGGCACGGACGCCGGCCCGCTGCCGGCCCCGGTCGCCGCCGTCGCGGCGCTCGACGAGCCGATCGCGATTGTCGGCATGAGCTGCCGCTACCCCGGCGGCGTACGCTCCCCGGAGCAGCTGTGGGACCTCCTCGTCGCCGGCGGGGACGGCATCACCGACTTCCCCGCCGACCGGGGGTGGGACGTCGAGGAGCTGTACGACCCGTCCGGCGCGCGCCGGGGCAGCAGCTACGCCCGCGAGGGCGGCTTCCTGGTCGACGCCGGTGACTTCGACGCCGACCTGTTCAAGATCTCGCCGCACGAGGCCCTCGCCATGGACCCGCAGCAGCGGCTGCTGCTGGAGACCTCGTGGGAAGCGATCGAGGACGCCCGGATCGACCCGCTCGCGCTGCGGGGCCGGCCGGTCGGCGTGTTCGCCGGAATGATGTACCACAACCACGCCGCCGGGCTGACCGACGTGCCGGAGACCCTCGACGGCTACCTCGGCGTGGGCACGGCGAGCAGCGTGCTGTCGGGTCGGGTGGCGTACTCGTTCGGTTTCGAGGGGCCGGCGGTGACGGTGGACACGGCGTGTTCGTCGTCGTTGGTGGCGTTGCACCTGGCGGTGCAGGCCCTGCGGTCCGGCGAGTGCGACCTGGCCCTCGCCGGCGGCGTCACCGTCATGGCGACCCCCGAGACGTTCATCGACTTCTCCCGGCAGCGGGGCATGGCACCCGACGGCCGGTGCAAGTCCTTCTCCGACACGGCGGACGGCACCGGTTGGTCCGAGGGCGTGGGCGTGCTGCTGGTGCAGCGGTTGTCGGACGCGCGGCGGGAGGGCCGGCGGGTTCTGGCTGTGGTGCGGGGTACGGCGGTGAACCAGGACGGGGCGTCGAACGGGTTGACGGCGCCGAATGGTCCGTCGCAGCAGCGGGTGATCCGGCAGGCGCTCGCCAACGCCCGGTTGGACGTCGGGGACGTGGACGTGGTGGAGGCGCACGGTACGGGTACCACGTTGGGTGACCCGATTGAGGCGCAGGCGCTGTTGGCGACGTACGGGCAGGGGCGGGACGAGCCGCTGCTCCTCGGGTCGGTGAAGTCGAACATCGGTCACACGCAGGCGGCCGCCGGGGTGGCCGGTGTGATCAAGATGGTCATGGCGATGCGGGCGGGTGTGGTGCCGGCGACGTTGCACGTGGATGCGCCGTCGTCGCATGTGGATTGGTCGTCGGGTGCGGTGGAGTTGGTGACGCAGGCGCGGGAGTGGCCGGTGGTGGGGCGTCCGCGTCGGGCGGGGGTGTCGTCGTTCGGCATCTCCGGCACCAACGCCCACGTGATCATCGAGCAGGGGGAGCCGGAGTCCGCTCCGGCGCCCGTCGCGCCCGTCGCGGTGCCGGTGCCGTGGGTGGTGTCGGCGCGCTCGGCGCGGGGTCTGGCGGGTCAGGCGGCCCGGCTAACGTCGTTCGTGCGGGACCGTTCCGATCTGTCGGTGGCGGATGTGTCGTGGTCGTTGGTGACGACGAGGGCGGCGTTGGAGCACCGGGCGGTGGTGTGGGGCTCGACGGTCGAGGAGTTGTCGGCGGGGTTGGCCGGGGTCGCCGAGGGCCGGTCGTCGGGTGTGGTGTCGGCGGGTCGTCGGGCGGTGTTGTTCACCGGGCAGGGTTCGCAGCGCGCGGGCATGGGTCGTGGGTTTTACGACGCGTTCCCCGTCTTCGCGGCGTCCTTCGACGCGGTGTGCGCGGAGATCGACCCGCACCTGCCGCGTCCGCTGCGCGCGGTGGTGTTCGCGGAGGCGGGTACCGCGGACGCGGGTCTCGTGGACCAGACCGTCTTCGCGCAGGCCGGTTTGTTCGCGGTCGAGGTGGCGCTGTGGGAGCTGCTGTCGTCGTGGGGTGTGCGGGCGGACTTCGTCGCCGGTCACTCGATCGGTGAGGTGACCGCCGCGTACGTGGCGGGGATGCTGTCGCTGTCGGACGCGTGTGCCCTGGTGGCCGCGCGGGGCCGCTTGATGCAGGCGCTGCCCGCCGGCGGCGTGATGGCGGCGGTGGGTGCGTCCGAGG